>JAKQYG010000146.1 GCA_023356515.1 Trichodesmium sp. MAG_R04
TGTGCTTTTAGTGTTTCAGCTAATAGTTTTTGAGCTTGTGCTTTACCCTTAGCACGGTTAACTTCTGCTTCAGCCTCTTGTTCCGCTTCCTCTGCAATATACACTGCTCTTTGAGCTCTTTGTTCAGCAATTTGCTTATCTTCAACGGCCCTAGCAAATTCAGGAGAAAAATTCAAATCAATTACGCTAGTATCTAACACAATAATTCCATATTTATCCAAACGAGAACCTAAAGCATTATCAAAGTCTGATTTTAATTCTTCCCTTTTTGTAATGGCTTCTTCAACAGTTCTCCTTGCTGCAGCAATTTTAAAAGATTCTTGAGTTTGCGGTGCAATTACTTTAGCTACCAAATTTTGTAGAGTACCCTGTTCTCTCCTAATTTTTACCACTTGCAATGGATCTAAGCGAAAGTTAATAGCAAAACTCGCAGATAATTGTTGTAAATCTTTTGTCGAACTTTGCCCAGGAACTTCAAACTTTTGTACAGTTACATCATATATATCAACTTGGGAAATCAGGGGAGGTTTAATATGAATTCCTTCTAGTAAGGCTCCATCTCTAGCTTTACCTAAAACACTCAGAACACCAGCTTGACCAGGATTAATAATTACAAAAGAATTGAAGCTAATTAGCAATATTACAGACAATACAATTGCTAATATTAATGTTTGTAAACTTTGTTGTTGATTTTTCAATTTATATACTCCGAAATTTGAGACTACAATTCATTGCTTAACTTTCTTTGTTAATCTTAGTTTCAGTTTGAAATTACCACTAAAATTATATAATATTTTTATAATTTCTTATCCTCTCTTAATTCTCGGGTAGTGCTAAAGAGGAAAGGATGAGGCTATAGGTAACGAAGCATTGTAATGATGGATGAAATGCCAAATAGCCCTAATATGATTTTCCAGCTTTTTGGAGAAAGATAATGTTTTTCTCACTAAACGTGAAACTCGTTCTCGTAAACTACAGTTAAATCCCTCGATATAGCTTGTTTCGCCAGTTTATTTCCCCACAGCTTGATGCCGTTTGCTAGGTAAGACTTCTGCATAAGCAAACCATAAATCTGTATAGCAAACCGCACACTGACGATAAACCCCTGGCAATGACTCCCACAGCTTTTGAGCTGAGCCTACAAAACGATCTCCAATATAGCATCCAATAATTTCACGGGTCTGTACTTCTATTGCTAACCAGACCCACTGTTTATTACCTTTATGATCTACAAATGACCACAATTCATCCATCTGAACCTTCAAGCTTGCCTTTTTCTTTGTTTGTACCTCCACCTGCTCACAAAGCTGTGTATATTTCTCATTAACATAATTTTGTCACCACGGCTCTGAGACTTGGGTTATTCTGGCAACTCCAGCCAAGGGTATTTTTTCAAATAGCATTTGCTCTCTCACCTCTTGGGTTGATTAGGTACGCTCTGAGACCCTTTTCCATTTGGGATTTTCCACAAATTGACGACCACAGTTCCGGCATTTGTGATTCTGTCTACCATAGCAGGTTTTATCATTCTTAACCACTGCTAGAGAATTGCATGATGGACATTGTGGCTTGGTGTCTGACATTGAGATGTACCTCTCTACTTCTAATACATATTATCCTCTATCCTTTCCTTTTTAGGACTACCCAAACTTTTTAGAATTAGTATTAGACATCAGTCTTACCAAAATCTGCTTGAGCGCCATCGCTGTCCAATCAATATCAGCTTCTGCTGTTTCTCGACCCAATGTTAAACGAATACCCCTAATAGAAGTATCTTTTGTATATCCCATTGCCAGTAATATCGGACTCGGAGATATTTTGCCACTATGACAAGCTGAACCTGTACTAATACCAATTCCAGCTAAGTTTAATTGTCGCACTACAGTTTTACCAGTCACCTTATCATATGCTTTAGTTATTTCACCTTTAGGAGGTACAATACAAAAACTAACATGATGAGGTAATCTGTGGAATTGATCGCCAGTACAAATTACATAAGGGTTATCAAGCATCTTTGCAAATAAGCGATCGCGTAATCTACTCAATCTTGATGTTTCTGTAGCTATCTCTCCATTAGCTAATTCTGCAGCCACTCCAAAGCCAGCGATCGCTGCTACTGCCTGAGTACCTGAACGTAACTTCATCTCTTGACCTCCACCCATCAATAAAGGAACTAACTCCACACCCTGTCGTATATAAAGTGCCCCTACACCTTGAGGACCATAAATTTTATGGCTAGATAAAGACAACAAATCTACCGGTAGTTTTTGTACATCCACTGGCAAACGCCCCACTACCTGAACTGCATCAGTATGAAACAAAACCCTATGATAACGACAAATATTACCTAATTCTACAATAGGTTGTAGCGTCCCAACTTCACTTTGGCCATAAATTATTGAAACTAAAACTGTATTCATTTGTAATGCAGCTTGTAGTTTTTGAGGATCTACTCTTCCTTGTCGATCCACAGGTAATCTTGTCACTTGCCAACCCCAGCCTTCTAACATTCTTGCCGATTCTGAAATAGCAGAATGTTCTACACTAGAAATAATTATATGTTGAGGTTTTTTATACCAACGTGCTACACCCATTACTGCCATATTATCAGATTCAGTTCCCCCAGAAGTGAAAATAATTGATTCTGGCACTGTATTAATTAGATTCGCTACTTTTATCCTTGCCCTTTCTACTAATATTGCTGACCTTTGGCCCCATCTATGTAAACTAGATGGATTACCCCATTGTTGAGTCGAAACTTGCTGCATAATACTGATTGCTTCTGGCCTTGTTGGTGTTGTAGCACTATGGTCTAGATAAATTTGCATCATCTTTGTCCTTTTGTTTTCTTAGGTTTTAGGAATTAGGGATGGGTAATTCTGATTTGGTAGAAATAGAAAATCAGAAAAACAACTTTTATCTTGGTGAGGTATATCAATGATCCCTACTTATTCTCCTTAGAAAGCTATGTTTTATCCACCTTAATATATCAAGACCTTTGCCTATTAACTTTTGACTTCTTGGTGGCAATAATTAATAAGGCACGGAACAAAAAATAAACTATCCCATTTTTGAAGCCTGACCTGTTTGTTTTGCCCCCTCCACTGCCTACTCTCTAATCTTTATTTCCCACTTCTTGACTACTTAGGTTTACAAACATTATAATCTTCATGGGACATCACCTTCTGTGGTAAAACAAAACTTCCATAATCTTGACAAATCATTCTATAGTTACGAGTAACAGGTATACTAACGATAAAACGATTGTGGCGAAGTCGTTTACCTCCAAATTCCCGATAACTGTGATTATTATTTAATCCAGAAATAATTCTTCTAGCTTTAACTACTACATAGTCTGGTAGACCCTTCAAGTCGATCAAATCACAATCGAAGGAAGCTTCCCACTCTAACTTTTTTTCTCGCTTTTCCGCTATTTCTTCATCAACTTTTTGCTGTACCATCTGCTCTTGTTCACAGCGATGGCATTTTCTACCGTATCCTTTATGGCCACATGGAAAAGTCCTTTTTCTTTTTGGCATAAAACAGCAAAGTTAGTTTTGACATTCTGCCTGACCTAGAGGTGCAGGGTTATTTGGAGCCCAAGCTCCTTGACAAGTTTATGTTTCATAGAGGGCCGTAACCTTTAAAGGCTATGCTTTATAAACATTTTTCTGAATATAAAACTTGACAAAATAGATAAGTTATGAAATTGACATTCAATAGGTATTTCGCAATAGCAAATATCTTTAAAAATAGGACTACCCTTATTTGAAAGTCCTCACAAGGCAAGAATGTCTTGCTTGCGAAATTTATACTCATCACTCTTATAAAGCTTCATGACAAAAGCTTCCAGAATTTAGATGCCTTTGCCCTACCTACTCTATCCTCAAAAAGACTTTTTCAGTACAACCTGCTTTATCACTCGTAAACCAAACTAGAAAATGGGTTTATTGCCCTAATTCTTGTTGTTTAAACCACCAAATTTCTTCGTAGGTCCTGTTAACAATGATTTTTTATAATGTTGGTTATTATGCTAGAATACAATAAATTATTTATCGCTCAAATTTCAACCCAACCAAATTAATATTAATACATGTTTAAGCTACAGCACATAATACTTTTTCAGGAAACCTATCCCTAAAGCTGGACTTATGTAGGCGAAGGGTAAGTCCTAGCTAAATCACTCTAGATTTACTCATCATTAATTTTTGTTTAAATAAAGTAACAGTGCTATTTTCTTCTATTCAACTACGATTTAGCTATTTTTTACTATTTACTTTGGGTCTAACTGCTTGTCTAAATAAATCTCAGCAGTTGATTTCTCCTTTATCTCCATTGCAACAAGACCCTTTAATTAAATCTTACTTCAATCAGTCTCAAGCTTCAAGCTACACTGAAGTCCTACGCCAGAAAACTAGACTAGGAGACAATCTTGAAGAAATAATTGTTAATACTATTGCTGATGCTAATTCTACTGTATATTTGGCAGTTCAAGAATTACGTTTACCAGCTATTGCTCAAGCTTTAGCTGAAAGATATAAAGCTGGGGTCAAAGTGCGAGTTATTATTGAAAATATCTATAATCGTCCCTGGAAAAGTTTAAGTCCATCTGAAGTCGCTCAACTGCCTCAACAGGAACGCGATCGCTACAACGAATTTTATAATCTTATTGACTATAACATAGACGGAGACATTAGTCAAGACGAAATTAATATGAGGGATGCTCTAATAATTTTAAGTAATGCAGGAGTGCCCTTGATTGATGATACTGCTGATGGTTCTAAAGGTAGTGGTTTGATGCACCATAAATTTGTAATTGTTGATGGTAAGACTATTATTGTAACCTCCGCTAATTTTACTACTAGTGGTATTCATGGGGATTTTTCGGAACCTCTGAGTAGAGGAAATGCTAATAATCTATTAAAAATAGAAAGTTTTGAATTAGCTAAACTATTCACAAAAGAATTTAATATCTTATGGGGAGATGGCCCTGGAGGCAAACCAGATAGCAAATTTGGCTTAAACAAACCATTTAGAGGTACACGGCAAGTATTGGTTGGTAATACAAAAATTGCGGTACAATTTTCTCCCACTTCTAATAGTCAATCTTGGCAAGAAAGCGTAAATGGTTTAATTAATAAAACATTAGAAAAAGCACAAACATCTATTAATTTATCCCTATTTGTATTTTCAGAACAATTATTAGTTAATACCCTAGAAAATAAATCTCTACAAGGAGTATTAATTAAAGGTTTAATTGACCCTGGTTTTGCTTATCGTTACTATAGTGAAGGGTTAGATATGATGGGAATTGCTTTAGCAAATAAATGTAAATATGAAACTAATAATCGCATTTGGAAAAAACCTATATCTACAGTAGGTTTACCTAACTTACCCCCTGGCGATCGCCTCCATCACAAATTTGGAATTATTGATAATTTAATTGTAATTACTGGTTCTCAGAATTGGACAAAAGCAGCGAATAAAAACAATGATGAAACTTTATTGGTAATAGAAAGTTCAACAGTAGCAGCTCATTTTGACCGTGAATTTCAAAGGCTTTATCGAACAGCAACTATGGGTATACCATCCTGGTTGATGAAAAAAGTTGATCAACAGCAACAAGAATGTGGTGATAGATTAATAGAAACTGAAACTTTGGTAATAGATACTAATAATAAAATTAATCTCAATACTGCTACTGCTGAAGAATTAGAAATACTACCTGGAGTCGGACCTAAATTAGCAGAGCGCATTATTCAAGCAAGAAAAAATAAACCCTTTGCATCTTTAGCAGACCTAGATCAGGTACCTGGTATTGGACCTAAAATGTTAGATAAATTAAACGATCGGGTCACTTGGTAAGCTAATACTTATTTAAAATGCGTATTAGTAAGCTAGAATTTAGAATTTATGAGCGTTTTTCTCTGAACCAGACGTACAACAATAAGTCATTTAAATGCACAAAAGCTTAATCTAGATCGAAAACTATAATTGGGGCTTGCTGACATAAATATCAATGCACGAACTGAATATTGGATTAAGCTTTTTTGGGCTCGAAAAAGGTGCCTAATTTTTAGTTTAAATGTTAGTCTAATGGGGTTGAAAATAGCATAACAATCAAGGGAAAAGGGTTTAGGGGTAGGTCCCCTACTTCCCCATTTACACAACTAAATTAGAGAAAAAGGTCTATAATAATAGTTGTTGACCAGGAATTGTACGTCAAAAATGTAAAATATGAAAGAAACAACTCCTCTAATGCCATGCCTTCTTGCTTTGCTTTTAAAAATGGTGTAAAAAGTTTGATAATTTTTGGAAAAACCAACCTGAAGAAACTTGGTTTAGTTATTATTTAAGGAGAATGCTTGCTGAGGGTGAAAGAAATAACATATCTCAGATGGCCAATAACTCTATTGAGTAGTAAAAACTTAACTGAATAAACAAAATTTTCCTAATGGATCGACTAAAGAAATTCTGCAATAAAACTTATGTTGCTTAAAAAAAATCAATTCACAATTATATTCTGGGGTGTTAGAGGTAGTATCGCCTGTCCCGGTACAGAAACAGTAAGATATGGAGGCAACACACCTTGTTTAGAAATGCGAGTTGGTGGACATCGCCTCATCTTTGATGGTGGTACTGGTTTAAGAGTTTTGGGCCAATCTCTTCTCTCTCAAATGCCAGTAGATGCCCATATGTTATTTACTCATACACACTGGGACCATATTCAAGGTTTTCCCTTTTTTGCGCCTGCCTTTGTTAAAAATAATCGTTTCCATATATATGGGCCAATTGCTCCTAATGGATCTACTATTAAACAAAGACTTAATGATCAAATGCTCAACCCTAATTTTCCCGTACCTCTGCAAATAATGGGTGCTGAACTCAACTTCTTTGATCTGGAAATAGGTCGGCCAATTCAAATCAATGATGTACTTATAGAAAATGCTTTGCTTAATCATCCAGGAGAAGCAATAGGATATCGTATAAATTGGCAAGGATATTCTGCTGCTTATGTTTCTGACACAGAACATTTTCCAGATCGCCTTGACGAAAATGTTTTGTTTTTGGCTCGTCGAGCAGATGTTTTAATCTATGATGCAACCTATACAGATGAAGAATATTACTCGGAAAAGTCTGGTAAGATAGGTTGGGGTCACTCAACTTGGCAGGAAGCTATAAAAATTGCTCAAACAGCTCAAGTCAAAAAATTAGTAATTTTTCATCATGACCCTCTGCACAATGATGATTTTTTAGATAAGGTGGGAGAACAAGTGGCAGAAAAATTTCCTAATAGTTTGATGGCAAGAGAAGGTTTATCAATTCAATTGATGCCTGCTTTCAATGGTCCAGAGAATAATTCAGAGGTAAATACTGCAAAAGAAGTTAAAATGTCTGCCTAATTGAAGTTTTGTTAGTTTTCTAATAAAAAACTTAGAAGAGTAGATTAAATCTGGTAAAAGATGACTAAATTAATAAAAATATAAGGTGTGTGGATAACTTCTTCTCTAGCTACAGTTCTAACTCCAACAGCAGTTGCCTTGGGAAACTTTGATGGTTTACATCGAGGACATAGGCAAGTAATGGAACCAATTTTCAACTTCAAAGATATAGCAAACTTAATTTATATTTACCCGTCAGAATCATCAACAAATAAAGAAGCAGATAAAGTCACAAAGCTTGAAGTGTGGCATCAAGATTTAAAATTATCATCATCGCATTTTGAACATGAATTGGGCAAACATAATCATTACCGAAAACAAAAAATTTATTCCACTATTGTTACTTTTAATCCTCATCCCCAAGAGTTTTTTAGTGGAAAACAAAAAAAGTTGTTGACTCCACTAGAAGAAAAATTAGCTATTTTTAAATTTATGGGAGTTGAACAAGTAGTATTATTGCCATTTGATCGAGAATTGGCAGATTTAACTCCCAATGAGTTTGTAGAAGAGATTTTAGTCAGACGCTTACAAGCACATCAAATAAGCATAGGATATGATTTTTGTTTTGGACGAAGAAGGTCAGGAAAAGCCAAAGATTTACAGGCGATCGCTGCTAACTATAATATAGATGTCACAATTGTACCTCTATACATTTGTGAAAATGGAGAACGTATTAGTAGCTCTATAATTCGTCAAGCTTTAGAACAAGGAGACCTAGAGAAATCAAATCGTTTATTAGGTCGCTGCTACAGCATAATTGGTAAAGTAGTGCATGGGCAACAATTAGGTAGAACTTTAGGATTTCCTACAGCAAATCTTCAGCTACCACCACAAAAATTTTTGCCTCGTTTTGGAGTTTATGCTGTAAAAGTCTATGTTTCTCCACAAAAACAACCTCAAGAAAGATTTTTTGCTGATCGCCCTTACCTAGGGGTAATGAATGTTGGTTGTCGCCCTACATTAAATGGCTTATATCCAATTGTTGAAATTCACTTATTAGATTGGTCTCAAGATTTATATGGTCAAACTTTAACTGTAAATTTGATAGAGTTTTTGCGGCCTGAACAAAAATTTGCTTCCTTAGATTTACTGAAAGCTCAAATACATGAAGATTGCAGAATAGCCAGAAGTATACTTAAAAATTAAACTATATAATGATTATTTATTGACTGAAAGAAGATAGCACTCTTAATATGACAGGACTTACGCAAAATATGAAAATATACACTATAGTCATTACAATTAAGTTCCGTACAGTCTAACAATGTCATCCAGTGTTGTTTCTGGTATGCTGTAAGCCATAATCCAAAAAGTTAATTCTTCCCCCTATTCTACTGCTGGTTCTTA
>JAKQYG010000147.1 GCA_023356515.1 Trichodesmium sp. MAG_R04
TTGGGTGGGAAGTTTAGCAATGGCTTTTTCAGGTATTCCTAGTGGTACAATTTATGCTTTTAGCGCTACAGGTTTACTAGCTTATACAAGTTGGAAAGTTTGGAAACAAAAACAAGCTTAAGAGATTAAGATTCAAATAAAGCTGCTTGAAACCTACATTCTGTACGTCAAAATATTCCAGGATTACAAAGGTTTAAATGTATATAAATCATTACTTTACACCTTATACTTTAGTATTTTTCCTGTATCTCAGCTTACTCCTATTTCCGCCGAATAGTAGTAGTAGTTTTTGTATTAGATCAGCTACAGCTTAATGAGTAGTTCTGTTACTTTAAAAATAATATTTGTAATAGGATGATTTCTATTTTTTAAACAAAAAATTCCATTAGTGGCTAGTCTAATAATATCACTAGATTTAGGTAAAGCCCCAACTAATTCAATATTGTAAGTCTTTTCAAATTCTGATTTTAGTTGTTCGAAATTATATTCACTTAAGGCTTTATTAATCATCAATCTTATCTGTAGAACCTTGAGCTTATTGGCAACCTCTATCGTCACTGCTATTCCCTGAAAATCTTGTTCATCAGGCCTTAAAATGATTCAAACAATATCCAAAAAGCTGACAAATACTCCGACATTAAGATGAATATTTCAATGCTTTTAGGGGATTCATTTGTTAACTATAAATAAATCCCAAAAAGTTGTTAATCTCAGTGAAGAACGGAGCTTGATTTTAGAGTTTTTACCTTATTGTTGTCAAAAATCTTATCTGTGCCTGCGATCGCATACCATCGCGTGAGATAGCACTACCTGCTACAGGAAAATTGATTGATGCCTCAATGGGAGTATGGTTACTCCTGTGTTTTCTGCTGCCAACAGAAATTCCTGGTTCACCAACAATAATCTTGCCACTCTTAGCATTTTATGTTCTATAGAATTAATTTATTTAATTTGTTTGCTCAAATTCTGATGATGATTCATGTATCTTTTTGTCCTACATTATGAAATGCGTAATGTAGATTATAATAGTTTAATTAATTAGGGTTTGCTGAAAAAGTCTTTTAAGGAGCAGAGGAGTAGGTAGGGACATTGCATACAACATTCCTAGAGAGGAAAAGCGAAGGTATAGATGAGGTATTTGGATATACTTTTCCCTTGATTTTTCTACCATGGGAGTACCTGAAATCCTAACTTTTTCAGCCTTTTACCACCGAACTTCTGGTACTTTTTGCTGACAAAATAAGACTAAAGCCTTTATATGTCATGCTTTTATAATTAATAAGCAAGCCCTAATTATAATGATAAAAAACTATCATCAGTTTACCAAACTCTACTTAGATGATTGCAGAAATTATATGTGTTGGTACAGAACTACTATTAGGAGATATTCTGAATAGTAATGCTCAATTTTTAGCCCAAGAACTAGCAATATTAGGAATGGCCCATTACCATCAAAATGTAGTGGGGGATAATCCAGAGAGAATAAAACAGGTATTAGCGATCGCCTCCCAGCGCTCCCAAATATTAATTTTCACAGGAGGCTTAGGTCCAACTCCAGATGATTTAACCGTAGCAACTATTGCTGAGTTTTTTAATACCTCACTAATAGAAAGACCTGAAATTATAGAAGATATTACCAAAAAATTTGCCCTTAGGGGCCGGATTATGGCTGCTAGTAACCGGAAACAAGCTTTAATTCCCCAAGGTGCAAGTGTTCTACCAAATCCTATAGGCAGCGCTCCTGGAATTATTTGGGAACCAATAGAGAATTTAACAATAATGACTTTTCCCGGAGTTCCTGCGGAAATGAAGGTAATGTGGCAAGAAACTGCTATCCCCTATATGCAGAATCAAGGTTGGTGTGAACAAACAATATATAGCCGGACTTTGAGATTTTGGGGCATAACAGAGTCAGGTTTAGCAGAAAAGGTAGCTCCATTCCTAGAGATGGAAAATCCTACTATTGCCCCTTATGCCAATTATGGAGAAGTAAAATTACGGATTTCCGCCCGTGCTAAGTCCCAAGAATTAGCAGATAAATTAATTATTCCTGTAGAAGAAAAAATCAGAGATATTGCAGGAATTGACTGTTATGGAATTAACGATGAATCTCTGGCTTCGGTAGTAGGAAAGTTATTATTAGATAGAGGTGAAACTTTAGGGGTAGCAGAATCTTGTACAGGCGGTGGTTTAGGTAGTATATTAACTTCTATTCCGGGCAGTTCAGGATATTTTTATGGTGGAGTTATCAGTTATGAAAACCAAGTAAAAATTACTCTCCTAGATGTTAATCAGAAAGATTTAATTGCTGAAGGTGCTGTGAGTCATATAGTAGCAAAGCAAATGGCCAGTGGAGTGGTTAAGAAGTTAGGAACTAATTGGGGAATTAGTATTACTGGTATTGCTGGACCTGGAGGTGGAACTGATAATAAAGCCGTAGGTTTAGTTTATATTGGCATAGCTAGATATAAAGATGAAGTAGAAAGTTTTGAATACCACTTCAGTAATTTCCGCGATCGTGATTGGATTAGAAGAGTTACTATTTCTACAGCTCTTGACCTGTTAAGAAGAAAGTTATACCTATCTAAGGAAACATATACATCAAGCCAGGCAATTCCCGGTAAAAGTCGGGAAAACCGTTCATAGCAATGTGACAGCACAACCATCAACATTGGCGGTATCTCGCAATGCTTTGAAGAATATCCCCAAAGCGCCATTCCAATCTCTCGACATTGGGTGAGCGCACCACAACATTACAAAACTTCATTATAATCAAAGTTAAATAATGTGAAATTTTGGCTTTTGTCCATAGTTTCATAAAATAAACTTATAACTATAACTATAATCACTAAATGGCCATGTAAAACCATAGTAAAGATAGCGTGTTACTATAAAAGTAAAGATAAATAAACAAGAAGCCATGATGATTATTTCTTCTGGCTAGATTGTAAATATCTTCCAATAACCTTGTTTGAAAAGGGAAGCGGCAGACCCCGCCCCGCTTAACCCTTAACTATACAAAAAAAATTAAGTATAGTGAGACTAACCAGCGGGAATTCAATATAAATGGATTACATTGAAAAAGTACTAGAAAAATTAAAGGAATGGACTCGGAAGCTAGTTGAAGCTTTGTTAGGACCACAAGCACAACCAGAACTAGAGCCTATTCCCATTCCAGTAAAAGACCGCTACCGTCGATAATTTTATCATTCAAACTATAAATCATTTGTTTTTGTTTAGCATTCTAGTTCTACATGGGCCAAATTTGAATCTCTTGGGTTTGCGGGAACCAGAAATATATGGCTCTATCACTTTAGATAATATAAATCAACTGTTAGAACAAGAGGCTAAAGCTCTTGGAGTAGAAATTTCTATATTACAGTCTAATCATGAAGGGGTCTTGGTGGATAAAATTCACTCAGCTAATGAGCAACACCAAGGCATAATCATTAATGCTGGTGCATATACTCATACGAGTGTGGCCATTAGAGATGCTATTTCTGGGCTTAATATCCCCACGGTAGAAGTTCATCTCAGTAATATCTACCGTCGGGAAGAATTTAGACATTATTCTTTTATTGCACCAGTAGCTATTGGTCAAATTAGTGGTTTTGGTTCAGAAAGCTATATATTGGGGCTAAAAGCAATAGTAAATTATCTTCACAAGAGGAGTGATTAAAAAATAATTATCCACAACTACAGATAAAAGTTTTCTAATAAAAATTAAAATTACCAGAATATTGGATTGAAAGTATCCCCCTTTTAGGGGGACTTTTGATTTTAAATGTACTTTTTCAGAGTCTCAAGTCTTACGGTTCGCCTATTCTTCAAACCGAAAATTTTATAAGCCTTCCCAAGTCATTTCTGGGATTTGACATCCTCCCCGGCCTAAAGGCACCGGGTTTTCTGCCGAGCCGTAGCTCCTCGGCTGGTTGACATTTCACGGGCTACCGCTACTTTGGCAGTAGTCTTATGCTGGCCTCAATCTCCGTTTTTTGTCTCAGATTGCCCCCCTGCGACTCATATATTCCCTGTGAACCGAAGACCTATCTTAATATAACCTGTAAAAAAAGTCAACTAAAAAGTCGCCCTAAAAGGGCGAGGCTTTAAACCCAATTTTTCGGTAAATTGAGGGACAGAAGCTTATTTTCTTAGCTACTGTCTCAAACGAATCCTTGATTAATTTTAATCCTTCTGCTGTAAATACACTTGTCATATATTTATTAACACACACTAAATGTACTTTTTTTCCAAAAGTTAAGTTAGCTTTTTGGGTGTGAAAAAAGTACGACCCTTTTAGTCTAAAAAGCTAAGGCATGTTATCATTTTAGGCCAACAAGAGTAGAAAAGTCAGGGAACAATTCTTATAACTATCTCCTCTATAAAATCCTATTCATCTTGTACATCCCTAATCTGAAAGCCTCCCTACCTGAGTCATGACTCCAACCCTTACCAAAAAACTTTTTTAGCTAAGTCTTAAATAGATATGAATAGCAAAAAAAATTAAACAATAAACTATTAGGATATAATGAAAAGTAATGCAGTATTCTCTCTTAAGTAAATTTCAAGGTGCTTTCCTAGGGGCAGCTTTAGGAAATCATGTAGGTTCTCACTTTGAGTATCAGATAGGAAAAAATCGGGAAGATTATAAATTCTTTCTTAATCAGCATAAATTTTACCTATCAAAGTCAGAGAAAAATTACTTGCAAAAATGGGGAGAAATTACAATATATTGTGCAGAAAGCTTAATTATAAAAAAAGCATTTAATGAAGATGATTGGCAGAAAGTTTATCAAGAATGGCAAGATAAGCAGCAGAATCACGAAGGTTATACTTGGAAGCCAAACACAATAAAAGATTCTTCAAAAGAATTAGAAAAATTAGCAGAGATAGTTAATAATAATCAGTCTGATTTTCACTACATAAATAAAGATGATATTTTAATTCCGAAAATAAGTAATACAATTATTGCTAGCTTGCCAGTCTCCTTAATCTACCACGAAGATGAATTTAAACTAAAAGAAAAATTGCAACAATGGGGAAATGTTTGGGAAAATAATTTAGAGATAAATCTCGGCAATTTAGTAGTTGGATATATAATAGCCCAAGCTTTGAAAAACAGATTAGACCCTTTGACTCTTATACCAAAAATTATCGACTATATTGGGGAAAGAGAACTATTAGTAGAACAACTTAGACAAGTAGAAAAATTAATTTATCAGGGAGCAAATTTAGATGCAGCAATAACTCATTTGTCGAAAAATTTTAAGTTTCTTGAGAAACAGCAAATATTGGATGAAGGTCAACAAAAATCCTACTCTTCTACTTTTTTTATACCTCTTTCTTTAGCCTTATATTGCTTCCTAAGTACCCCGGAAGACTTTGGTTTAGCAGTATTGCGTTCTGCAAGAACAGGATGGTCAGCTCAAATTTGTACTATAGTGGGTATTTTATCAGGAGTTTATAACAGTAGTGCTGGAGTTCCTGTGGAATGGCGAAAAAAAATGGGGGTTGAACTTTTGGGAATGAAAGATGAAGTAGAGATTATGAATTTGGCCAAAAAACTTTGGGCTGTTTGGTGTGGAGTTTATGATCCAAATAATATTATACAAAATGTGGTTCCAGCAGTTGCTGCAACCAATGTCATTCGTCCTCCCTCTCACCCAGCTAGTAATTCTTAAAACTTTATGATGTTTTGACATCAGGAAATATGCATCTTACACGTTTGATTGAGAGATTATTGAAACCCCAGAAAAAAGAAAAAATATCACATTGGTCAAAGTTGGTAACTTCGCCAATGTTGGTAGTACTAGGGGTAGTTTCTCTAACTGCTACTATGGGCCGACGTTATTATAACCAGCCAGAGTTAAAGCAAGGGGCTACTGCTCCTCAAACTATCTTGGTTCCTCAAGATGATACGGTTAGGGATCGTGAACTTACTGATAAGAAACGTGATTCAGCTAGACTTGGAGATATAACTGTAATGATGATTGATCAGTCAGTTAATCAGAGAGTAGACCAGGAATTAGCAGAAATACTAACACTAGGTAATCAAGCTAGAGACATAGTTGCTAATTTTCCTTTTGTAAATGTGGGTATATTATCAACAATTACTCAGCGACACCTACGTCGAATTTCTCAAGACAAGTGGGAAGCGATAAAAAAAAGAGTGGAGGAACAGTTACAAGAAAGACCTCCTGGACCTGAGTCGGAAAGGGCTACTTTTGCTAGCCTAACTCAAAATACAGTAAAAGTTAGAGGGAAAAATAATAATTTTATACAGCAAACTTCAGCAGATGAGAAATTATCAGAGGGATCATCAATACTGTCAGCTAATCAAAAAAATATTTCTATAGTTCTTAATAGTAAAGACAAAAAAGCAATTTCAGAGTTACTGACTTATCGCAAAAAGAGTTTATTTGACAACTACGTTAGAATTTTGGAGGAAGTATCACAAGCTCGCAATTTTTATAAAGAGGCAACAATACTTTTGGATCAAAAGCGAGAAAATGAAGGTTATGAAGTATATGATCGTAATTTATTAGAGCTGTATGATTCTACTTGGCAAAAAACTGAAAAAGGTATTAAAGTTGTTAAAGATCGGATGTTGGCTCAAGGACTATCACCAAATTTTCCGAAACGGAAATGGGTGAATGGAATAAGAACGCAAGTAGTTGATGTGCTACCATTAGAAACTGAGGATTTAGCAATTAATATTTTGAAGAATATTTTGGAGCCTAATTTAACTAAAGATCAAGATAGAACTAGTGAATTAGGAGAACTGGCAGCACAAAGTGTTAAACCTGTGGAGTATAAGGTTCGCAAGAATGAAGTTATTGTTAAAAAAGAAGAAAAAATTAACCGTAAAGCATTTGTGCTCTTGGATCATTTTGCATTGAGTCGTCGTAGAGTGAATTGGAGTCGCTTGGTGGTATTCGTCTGTATTGTTAGTGCTTCTGTAGGTATAGTAGTTATAGTAGGAAGAAAATTTAAATCCGGCTTGAGGCGCAGAGATCATATACTTTTATTATTATTGACTTTGAGTGGGCCATTACTGTTGGCGTGGAAAGGACCTTGGAGTATTAGTTTGCCAGCAATTGGTTTGTTGGTGGGAAGTTTCTATGGTTCGACTATGGGAGTAACATTGGTGGGGTTGATATCTGTAATAGTGACTATTGGTATGGATATTGACAAAATAGATTGGTTTGCTAGTGCTGCTGGTGGTATTGTTGGTAGTTTGGTAGTTCAAAAAATGCGATCGCGTGAGGAACAGGCACTTTTAGGTGTAGGGGTGGGATTAACTCAAGGTACAGTATTTTTGTTGACAAATTTGATTCTTCGTGCTACTCCGGAGTTATTATGGTATGCAATCATAGTTACAGTGGGTTTGCGAGCACTCACAGGTTTGGTTTGGAGTATTGTGGCTTTGGGCTTGAGTCCATATTTAGAGCATTTATTTGATATAATTACTCCGATCCGTTTGTCTGAACTGGCTAATCCTAATCGCCCTTTGTTGAAGCGTTTGGCATCAGAAGCTCCTGGTACTTTTCAGCATACTCTGTTTGTGGCAAGTTTGGCGGAAGCAGCAGCACGAGAAATTGGTTGCGATGTAGAATTGGTGAGAACGGGTACTTTGTATCACGATATTGGTAAAATGCACGACCCATTGGGTTTTATTGAAAATCAAATGGGTGGACCGAATAAACATGATGAAATTGATGATCCGTGGGTGAGTGTAGAAATTATTAAAAAGCATGTTACTCAAGGGTTGGTGATGGCTCGTAGACATAGGTTACCAAAGGCTATTAGGGCGTTTATTCCTGAACATCAGGGTACAATGTTAATCGCTTTTTTTTATTACCAGGCTAAGCAAAAGGCTGAGAAGAAAGCAAAGGTGATTGAGGAAGAGCTTTTTCGCTATGCTGGGCCGATTCCGCAGTCAAGGGAAACAGGTATTGTGATGTTGGCTGATTCTTGTGAGGCAGCGTTGCGATCGCTTAAGGATGCAACTCATAAGGATGCACTACAGATGGTGAAGAAAATTTTGCGGGCACGTTGGCAGGATAATCAATTGCTTGATTCTGGTTTAACCAGGGGGGATCTCTCGAGTATTGCAGAAATTTTTGTACAAGTTTGGGAACAGTATAATCACAAGCGTATTGCTTATCCTAAAGCGGCAATGAATCCAAATCGGGTAAAAACTGCCAAATCTAGTTGTTAGTTCTCAGTATGTTTTAAGGATATTATCTTAAAAGTTGAAAGAACTTATCTATCACTGTTTTTATGAACTACATAACAAAAACGACCAATGGTATTCTTCTGTGATTTCACTATATTAAGTGTTGTATCGCTCAAGTTTTGTAAGAATGGCAATAGGCTTAAACAAGCTAAGGATAATTTGACTGGTAGATTTTTAGAATCCATAGTCGAAGTGTTAAACTAAGCAAGCTCATTTCCAGAATAATTAATCCTTTTATAGAACCTGCTCGTCTTCAGAACCGGACGTGAGACTGTTAACCTCATACGGCTCCTCTCCTAAACGTCCTTTTTCATAGGTACATCCTTAAAATTCCACTTTAAACCTGATGAGTCTTGAGAAAGTTTACTGCTTTTAAATCCTTGGCAGTCTTAAGTCCATGGCTATCTTCACCACGACTGGATGCTCTGTAAATTAACTTTCGCAACTTGAATACTCTAACTTCCGTCTGGCGACGGTATATCGTTTGAGTCCCATGCCACACTTAAAAATAGTCTAGGATTTCC
>JAKQYG010000148.1 GCA_023356515.1 Trichodesmium sp. MAG_R04
TCAGTTAACTATAAGTACTTTTTTAGCTGAATTTCCCCTTGATAGTTTATTTTCTACTCAGGGAATAATGGTCATGCTATTAGCTGCTTATGCTGTAGCTATGTGGATGTTTCTTACTAGTGCCCCAAAAGTTCATACAATAATGGTTTCCGACTTAGCGATCGCCCAACAATTATATGAAGGAATGCTAGAGTTGCCATTAGCAGAAGTACCTTTACATTACTACTATAATTATGAACAAACACTAGGAGCAACTGGTATAGATCCACTCTACCTATCAAATGACTATACTACACTCAAAACTACTAACCAAGCAACAGGAGTTTCAGATGGTTTGTGGTATAAATTAATGAAAAATACTCAACTACACATTATTAGTGGAGCAAATCTAGGTACTAAAAATCACCAACGTCATATTTGTTTTGATAAAGACTGTTTAGAACAAATATTAATGCGCATACAAATACGAGGTCTTAAGTACAAAATCAGGTCTGAAAAACCTCTGAATTTATTAGTTAAAGATTGGAATAGTCGAGTAATAGAAATAACAGAAGTCAAAAACTGACTTATCTCATACTAAAGCGGAGATTATAGTGTCTTGATTATTTCCTAATTTCCAAAAATATTCCCACTTTTTAAGAATAGGTTTAGAGTATTAGTTAAATAGGTAAAACGTTAGGAACGTAAATTAAATAAGACCGGAAAATTTGTAATTCGTGCCAGGGAAGTTCCTTGAACGTAATTAATTTTCTCCGGCTTTATTTTGTTTTTACTCCTACTCCTTAAATTTTTGGTAATTATTCTGCCCAAAATCCTAACATTTGTGAGGTTGAGAACTAAAAAGCTGTCACTTTTTTTAATCGAAAGATGCTTACACAAAATCATTTTTTATGATTAGAAATCAAGTGGTAAGATGTCATATTCAAAGATATTCCTAATACTTGAGAAATCCAGACTTCAAAAGAACGAACTTTATAATTCGGAAATTCTAAACCATTATGAGATATCGGTTCAACAAGAATAGTAAACATTCCTAAACGATTTCCTGCTAAAACATCAGTAAATAAGCGATCGCCTACCATAGCAACTTTTTCTACTGGTAAATTCATCCCATCAACAGCTTTTTTTAGCTTACGACGAGAGGGTTTCCCAGCACCTGTAATATAAGGTATATTGAGTGAATTACCAATTTGACCTACTCGATCTTGACTAATATTATTACTGACTAACCATAAACTTGTTACACTTTTAATTTTTTCTACCCAAACAAGTAATTCAGGAGAAGTTTGACTATGGTGAATTGGCACAAGAGTTTCATCCACATCTAAAACTAAACCTTGAATTTGATATTTTTGGAGAATTTCCGATGTTAGACTTAAAACTGAGTCACCCAAAACTAAATCTGGTTGTAAAAGTTTACCCCAAGACATAACATTAATATTTATAACAATAATTTTCAGCAAAGAAATGATCAAGTCAAAAATCTAATGCTGCTTTGACACTCTCTGCCCTAAAGGTTGAGGATTCTTGCTTGATCCAGCTAACTTACTTAACAAATTCTCATTTGCTACCCAGAGGTTAATCTATCCACAATGGTTTTAAGACTTGGTATGCCCTACCACGTCTAAACCTTTGTTCAGGATATTTATACTAGCATTATGGTCACGACATAGTACTAACCCACATTCGCAAATATGGGTCTGGTACTTAGAGTTTTTTGATACCTTTACCACAACTGCTACAATTAGTGCTAGTGTAACGAGGAGGAACAATTATTAATTCTCGCTTCAACACCTTAGCAAAATACTCCAACCACTGTCTAAGCAATGACCAAGATGGGTCACTAATGGATTTGGCTAATTTATGCTTTTTAGCTAATCCTTTCACATTTAAGTCTTCTATCACCACAAAATCGTGTTTATTTCATTACACATCGGGCTAACTTAATTACCCAATCTTGACGTTGGCAGCTCACTTTTAAATGCTTTTTTCCCAACCTTTTAGTTGATCTTTTATGGTTGTTTAAGCTGTTCTTTTTTTTACTCAAGCTACGTTGAACTTTCTTGAGCTTTTTCTCTGACGCCTCTTAAAAAGCGAAGATTTTCTACTTTTTGTCCATATTGTTCAGTTTTAACTTTAACCTTAAATTCGTAAACTAGTATTTTCCAACATGAATAATTACTACAGTATTAATTTAACACTATTTTGTGAGTTAGAGTAAATATCAGTTTAAGAAAAGTTAGGCATAGGGTTTCAGAAGCTAGTTACAATTGAATAACACTTAATACAAAATCCGCATAGAATAAAAGGTGTTAAGTTGAAATTTAAGTTAATGATGAAAGGAAGGCCTTACATTGCTGATCACTTATCGATATTAGAACTAAAAGACAGAGCGAGAAAAAGTCAAGATACAGTAGAGGCAAGGAAATGGCAATTGCTGTATAAAGTGTCTTTGGGATGGAGTATAAAGAACAGCGCGATCGCTACAAGTTTAAGTTATAAATACGCACAAAGTATTCTACAGAAGTATAACCAAAAAGGAGCAGAAGGAGTAGTAAATAAAAAAAGGGAGTAAAAAAGCCTTATTAAATTCCCTACAGCTAAAAAAAATATCAGAGTTACTTGCTCAAAGACCACCAGATGGAGGGGTTTGGACAGGCCCAAAAGTTGCTAGGTGGATAGAAAAAGAAAAGGGAATTGAAAAAGTATGGAATCAGAGGGGGTGGGATTACTTAAACAAAGCTCAATTACTCTTGGCCTCTGCCAAAAGCGAAATACAGAAAAGGTAGCCCAGAACAACAAGCTCAATTTAAGAAAAACTTACCATTAAAAACTCAAAGAATCTGTCGACAGCAGCCAGGAATAAAAGTAGAAATCTGGTTCTTTGATGAACTTTGAATTGGACTCAAACCAATTTTAAGAAAGGTTTGGTCAAATAAAGGAAAAAGACCAATAGCAAAAGTAGAACATCGTTCTGAATGGTTTATATATATAGGTTTGTAGAACCCCAAACTGGGAAAAATTATCAGTATTTAATACCACGAGTTAATACCAAGTGGGTAGATATTGTACTTAATATACACCTTTTTTTTACCCGGATTTGGTATTAAAAGTACTTAAAAAATATATACAAAACCAAAAAAAGCCGTCCTGAAGGACGGGGTTTTAGACCCGATTTTTTTGATAATAACGGAAATGGATGCTAATTACTGAGATGATAACATTCTCTCTACTTCTGCAATAGCAGCCTCATGTTCTGTAGCAGTACGACTAAAAATATGAGTACCATCATAGCGAGCCATAAAATACAAATATTCTGTATCTTCTGGATTAAGAGTTGCTTTCAAACTTGCCTTACCTGGACTAGAAATAGCAGTGGGTGGTAAGCCAGTATTCATATAAGTATTATAAGGCGAAGGAGTTTCAATCTGACGATAAGTAAGAGGCTTGTCTTTCGTTTGACGAATACCAAGACCATACTCTACAGTTGGGTCTGCTGCTAACCTCATACCTTTTTCCAAACGATTATTAAATACCCCTGAAATTAAACCACGTTCTTCTGCAACTACAGCTTCCTTTTCTACAATACTTGCCAGACTTACCCACTCATGCAAGCTCAATTTTGTTGTCTGATTCTGATTTTTCTGATACACAGGTAAAGCTATTTGCTCAAATTGTCCTAGCATTTGATTAATAATAGCTTCTGGGGTCGCATTCTCTGGTACTATTTTATAAGTATCTGGGAATAGATAACCCTCTAAATGAGGTATATTATTTGGTAACCATGGAAACTTATCATAGGGAATATTTTTTGTAGCAGCAATAAAATCAGCAGCAGGAAAAAAACCTTCAACTTCCAAATATTCAGCCATTTGTTTAATTGACCATCCTTCGGGAATGACATAGCTGAGTTTAACTACATCTCCCTGTAAAATTTTATCTGCGATCGCCTTTAGTGGTTCTGTTGGTAATAAATTATAAGTTCCAGCTTTAAACTCCAGATTAGGATTTTGTATGCTCAACCATTTTATCCATAGATTCCAGGCTGTTGCAGAGCGAATGATACCAGCAACTTCTAGATCCTCACCTATTTGTTGACCATAAGTTCCTAAGGGAATTTTAATTGTTACAGCATTTGCTTCTGCAGACTGAATAGATGATGTTGCTGAAACTACAGGTTTACTTACCCAACTCCACCAACTCCAACCCTGCCAAGCAAAAAGACCAAAGCTTACAGGTATGATGGCCAAGTAAAAAAGAGCGCGATGGGAAATGAGTTCAATACTTTTTTTCATTTAACTTGGTTAATATTTGGCAGCAAAATTGATCGGAGCTTAAGTTTATCGTAAACGTAAAAATTATGATTTGGACTATTATATAGTCAAATCTTTGGCTAAATGACTTAATTTACTCAAACTTATAAATTTCATAAACTAAAATTTAATTTATATTATTTCTAGTCTAATATAAATTTATATATTATCGACTAAACCTTATTATAATTTACTTCTTATTATCAAACAATTGATTTTCGAGTCTTTTTTTAACCATTTGCTGAATTTCCTGAAACTCTTCTTCTGAAAGTAATTCCAATTTTCCATATTTTGTACTTTCTAAGTTTGCATAAGTCGCCAATTTAATTACTACTATACTCCTAGCTGCTTATATGTTAATTGCTATTTATCAAAATCAGCCTTTACTCAATATATATTGCAATTCTTAGCTTATAAACTGAGTATTTTTTCTCTACGTTTATCAAGCCATTGTTGTAAAATTAATGCGGCTGCCTTTCTATCAATTAAACCCTTATTTTGAGAAGGAGAAATATTAGCAGCCTTCAGCATTTCCTCAGCTTCAACCGAAGTTAAACGTTCATCAATATATTCTAAAGGTAATTCGAAGGCCCGCGACAACCTCTGAGCATATCTTTGTACTTCCCTACCTTGGAAACCTATAGAACCATTTATACAATAGGGTAAACCAACTACAAGAATTTGTACCTGACGTTCCTGAACAATAGTTTGCAGTTGAGCTATATCTTGCTGAAATGAAGTCCGTTTGATAGTTGTAATACCAGTAGAAATTAAACCAGTACCATCACATCCTGCGACTCCCATACGTTTTCTACCTACATCCAAACCTAGGGCTGAAATCCTATCTTGAGGCATTAAGAACTATACTCCTTTTTCTATAAAACACACTAAAAAATTATAATTATTAAATTGTTTAATCATAATTATTTTTTCTTTGTACTTTTTGAATTAGGAGGTATGAATTCTGATACAGAATTTAGTGTTTCATTTTTTTCTTCACAATAATGGTTATTATTAGTATTTTTATGACAATTACTACGGATATATTTTTTATTTTCCATCATTTTCAACCAATAACTACGACTAGTAACTGGCTTACGAGCTGGTTGGAAACTTTGTATAACTTCTGAAAGTTGAAGATCAGAAATGACTGATTTAGACTCTTGAATTTTATGCCAAACAGAACGAGACATTAATAAAGTATGTTCAATTTGTTTAGCTTTTATCTGTTCTAAATATGCTTCACGTTCAGGTTGATAATCAGCAGAAATAAGTTGCAAAGATTGATCAGGAAAATCTTGAGCCAATATTGCCATTTGTGATAATAATTCTGGATATAACCAAGTATAAGCCGGATGTACAGTTAACTCAGCTATGTGTGGTTGTGTACCATTACGGCATAATTTTACTTGGAAATAACCTATTGCTGCCTTGCGTTGAGGTTCAAAAACATAACCACTTACTAACTCAGTATGATTAAGCCATTGCCTGACTTGTTCGATCAAACCACTAATAAAGCTAGTTTGAAAATCTTGGATATGCCGGTCAAATACTTGGCTTACCAAAGGTGGCATCGATACTGTATCTAATTGATAGAGCAACTGAGCATCAGCATTACTAACAGGCAGTAAGTTAGGTAAATTTGGCTGTGAAAGGGCTAAATCTTGTAATTGTTGGGGAGTAATTGTCCAGTAAGTAATTTGAGCCAATGGCTGAAAGCCATTTTGGCGATACAGTGCCATGGTGCTTTTATCATTGATATTAACTTGTAACAACCATGTCCGTGCTTCCCAAATTTTTTCAAAGCAATATCGAAGTAATTGAGAACCTATTCCTCTGGTATTTCCTGCTTCTTGGATAAATATTTTTTCTACTTGCCAACTACTGCGAGTGCGATTATTTGGACAAACTTGGATTACTCCCTTAACTTGTCCATATATCTCTGCAACATAAGAAGTTAACAAATATTTGCATGGATTAGGGAAAAGGCTCAAGAACTTTATTGGCCAGTACCAACGATGAATTGCTGGCAAGTTCTGGCTCAAGTGAATGGGAGAGATATTAAAAGTAACATTTTGGTGGCTATTTTGGGTTTCTGTAGTTTCCTGACATAGCTTTTCGATAGCTTCTAGGTCTTGATGCTCTAGAGAACGGATGACCACTTGGCTTTGTTTTTGGTGAATGAAAGGTTTCATGATTTTGTATTTTTAGTTTTGGGATGCTTACTTGACATAATCGGTAGCCCAAAGGTATTAGGATTCTTATCAAGCTTTAGCTCTTTGGTGGGTTGACGTTTTGCTTAGGCAAAGATGAACAACATCTATATGAGGGAGCAAGATATTTCCACTGTTCCGTTGACTAAGCAAGTTAGGGTTAAACTTTGTTGCTATGTAATAAAATGTAAAGAGCTTTAATTCAGCTGTTTGGAGGAGCTTGGAGTTAGTATACAAATCCTAATATAGCTAAGTTTTCTCATGCCTACCTACTTATAATAAACCACCATGACAATTAACTTTATGTCTTATGATCATGGCCGAATCAGAACTACAGGGGTTTGCTCATCAGCATTTCCTGCAGGATTACTTCTTAAAGCTTCCCTTAGTAAAGAGTGAGATACCTTAGAGGTTGCTGCTAATATTTTAACCGCCTTCAAGTCGTTAACGTCTACTATTGCTGCACCTAGGCCTGTTGCTTGTTGTATTTGTTCTACTACTTGCTGAGGATTTTCTGGACCTAAAACTATAAATTGATCATAAGGAGGTAAAGTTCCAGTTACATCATCTATTAATCTAGCTTGTTGTCCAGCAAATTGGTAGAACATTCCTGGTTTACCTAATATTTTAGCAATAGAACCTCCAAAAAAAGCTATTAATACTCTTATTGGTCCAACAATATCTACTAGAGTTTGCATCCCACAAGCTGTGGCTAAACTTGAGGTGGGCATGAAGAAGTAACAAATACGTTTGGCAACCCATCCTGGTTTAACATCTTTGGGGTGACGAAAACGACCTTGTATTAACGCTAGAGGTGTTTCACCTATGGTAACTATGTCTCCTTTTTGAGCATGAGGAACTACATAATGTTTAACAATTTCTATAGGGTCATCTAGCTGAGTTAACAGGTGAGTGCGAATAGGAAATACTGTTGCATTTTTTACTTTTCGCTGATTAGGTGTAGAGTTAGGGTCAGGAAATTTTAGGGGAACTATAATGTCCTGGACCTTAGGAATTCGACCCCCAGGTCCATAAGTAATATAATTTACTTTAATCCAAGCAGAATTTAGTTGCTTTAGGTTATTACCTTGAATATCAATTGATATTTTGAGTTTTGTCTTTTTTCCTATTTTTACTATATAAGCAAACCAATAGTTATCGCCTCTAGCTGGGGCATCTTTATGGAAAGGAATAATTTTAATTTGATAACTTACTCCTTCTAAACTGCCACTAGATAAAAGTTTTACTTTTGCTCGTACTTCTGGCACCATAATTTCTAGGTTTTTAGTACGGTTGCATAACTCCATTTCACCTACTAAAAGATAGTTTTCTGGTTCTGCAACTGCTAAATTCCAATCCCCTGTGGTTAATTCTAAAGCATTCCCTGGACGATTACGATATTGCAATTCTATTCCTAAGCAAGTTAGAGTTATAAGTATGGTTAAAACAATAACTCCTGTTGTTAAAATTTCTATAATCACCTAATCTCCTACTAAATATCATTTTAACTAAGTTTACTTAATATAATTTTCTTCATTGTATTTGAAAATTCTGTTAATTCTACATAAGTCTAGTTTATTTAGGCAACTACTAGGAATATATTCATTTTTGACATATGCTATAAACTATGGTAATATCTAAGACTTTTCCTACCATAAATTTTACACCTTTTGATAAAGAACTCATTCTTGTCCGCACTACGGTATGGTAGTGGAGCGTGATTTGACATCCTCATATTTCATTGACCGTAAATATTCCAATCCCCTGGGCCGATAAACTCGATGGTCAAAAAATGCTGTTAACCAATCCCCCACCTTGCGCCCATTCCATAATCCTCTAATTTTCTTAAGAATTCAAGTAGTGCGATCGCGAAGCGGACTGGAAGTCTATCGCTTATTATTAAAATCACAGATAATATTTTTGACAACTTGAGGGTAAAAACTCTAAAATCAAGCTCCTTTCTTCTGTGATATTAACCACTTTTGGCAATTGATTAATTCTCAACAAATGTACTCCTTGAAAGTATTGAAATATCTATCTTAATGTCGGAGTATTTGTTAGCTTTTCTAAGAGGCTGTTTGAAAAGGGGTAGGAGTGTAGCTAATCATACTAAATGCGGAACTATGAGACGAATCATCGCGATGTAATCATGGTCTCGGAGTTTAGAGGCTAATACTCAGCCATTAAGATAGGAGGGTCTATACCAATTCCACCCTTCCTAGGTGGGC
>JAKQYG010000149.1 GCA_023356515.1 Trichodesmium sp. MAG_R04
TAAATCAAAACTTTTGTTTCACCAACATCAACATTAGCAAACATCTCTACCTGTAATTGTTCATCCCGATGCATTGCAGCTAACAAATACAACAATAGAGGTTCCCGCGCCAACTCCTTAACTTGCTCCGGACATTGTGCGCTGCGCAAAAATTTTCCAAACTTTTCTGTTTCCTCTTCTCCTACTATCGTCTGCCACTTCTCAAACCACTGTTGCTGAAGATCATCAGCCATCGGCAAAATACTCACCCGATCTAAATTAGAAGGCATTAACCTTTCAATACCATAAAGTGCCAAAGGTCTACCCGTAATCACAACACGATGACCACGCTCCTTATTTTCTCCTGCCTGTTTTTGAAACTGTGCTACCTGCTCTAAAAATACCTTCAACTCACTACTTGCCCCCCGTTCCAACAACAACTCATCAAACCCATCCAACAAAAACAAAAACCGAGTATTGCGATCTGTCAACCAACCCGTATCAATCTTCACAAAATCCCAATTCACAGCATTAGCTAAAGTCTCATCAATATTTGCTGCAAAATTTCTTACATCTCGCAACCGAATCAAAATTGGCGTATAAATAGGATGTAGTTCCCGGCGTACCCAGTCAGCAAACATCCGGCAAAATACACTTTTTCCTCTTCCTGGCCCCGCTTGAATAAATAAAACCTGTTTTTCCTTATTTTTATCCAACAAAATTGTTTTTGCCCACTCTTCAATATTTTGAGATTCAGCATCTTTATTAACCTCCCCATTGGACTTAACAGATTTAACTTCCAATGGTATATAAATATCCTGAAAAGAGAAATTTTCATCAAATACTTTTTCTTCTGGCTGAGGAGCAATTTTATCTATCAAATATTTATCAATACTACCATAAACTTCCAAATCTTGCTGCCAACTATACCCAGAAATTCCCGCTAATTTTTTAGCATCATCTTTCACTTCTGACACTGCTTGTTTCATATAACGATGAGTTTTGCGAGAAATTCTTTCAGTGACTATTTTTGCCGTATTTTCATCCAAACCAGATTGTTTTAGACGCATAAATAAAATTTTGTCAAATTTTTCTCTTAACGACTCATCTCTGTTTCTTGACGGTGCATCATAAAAACAAATCAAAGTATCCTTAGCATCTCGGGCATTAAAATTAATATCTTCATCTAATTTATTAATATTGTCTTGTACCTCTTCCGAAGCCTCAGTTTCTATCAGTCTCTCCTTAAGTTCTGGATAGTCTATAAAAAAATCTCGAAAACTTTCTAAATAAGCCACCTGAGCCACCAACTGTACCGCATCTTCCAAGGTAGGTTCCTGACGACTTTGTTTGACAATATAAGAAATAATTCCAGTTGCAATAGGCAAAAAAGGTAGACCAGCTCCAATGACTTTTCCTAATGGAGAACTTAGCACATCTAAGACAGAATCAATATTTTCAATAAAAGGCTTTAATTGCTGAGCATCTTTACCTTCTTTTAGTTCTTTTGCTATTTCAACAACCGCCTTAGCAGACTCAACCCCACCTTTAACAGTTTCCGATAAATTTAATTCTATTTCTGTATTGAGAACTCGCCAAATATTGCGCCAAAGTTTACCAGCCATATTTATTAATATTTATTAACGGGACTTTAGTGAAAAAACAGTGAAAAAAAGGGTATAATAGATATTTGATATGTATTTTACGTTAATTAATGACTTGAAGATAGTGGGATGAAAAAAACAATTTTATTGGCCATGCCCCCTTGTTTCTTAGTCGGATTGAGTCTCAAATCTCTGGTGTCATTAACTCTCAAAGATACAGACCATCTATAACCATGAAATTATTTACTAAAATTAAACAAAATGTCACAGTCAAAATATTATGGTAGACTACAATCAACTACTTAATTTACTATCAAGTGATGAAATAACAGATTCAGACAACAAACCTACTCAAGTATGCTAAGTACAGTGTATGATTTTAGGGTGCGTTAGAGGGCTTAAATTCAGAGAGTGAAAATTTTAGCATTCTCACACCCCTTCAGCTAATTTTACTAAATAATGTTGATAACACAGTATTAGAGAACAAAAAACCTTCAGGATCAGTCAATCTTAAATATCCCTCTATCGGAAGTTTTTGGTTATGAGAAAAATGGGTTGCTACACCTTTTGGATTAATAAACTCTACCCATCCTAACTGTTGATAGGGTTGTAAATAGATTAATAATTTTTTTACAGTTTCTTGACCAAACTGTTGAGATAAACTTAGCAAATTTACTCCTTCTGCCAAGCGGAATCTTAACATAAGTGTTTCTAATAAAAAATCCTGATTCGATGTATCAATACCCTGATTTTCTAAACTATTACCTTGAAACGATAGCACCCATTGAGAATATTCTTGTCGCGTGCGCGGCCTAGTAAATCTTCGCCCTTCTAAATAACTTGCTGCACCCATACCAAAAGCATAATAAGAATGATTTTCCCAGTAAACTAGATTATGATGACACTGATAACCAGCTTTAGCATAATTAGATATTTCGTAATGTTCATATCCTGAAATTGATATTAATTGCTGTGCCATTCGATACATTTGAGCTGTCGTTTCATCTGTAGGCAAAGGAGCATCACCTGGTTGATAATGACGTCCAAAAACTGTCACTGGTTCTAATACAAGATCATAACTAGATATATGAGTTGGGGAAAGAGCTATTCCTTTCTCTAAAGACGTTTGCCATTGTTCTAAAGTTTGGCTTGGTAGTCCTGAAATTAAATCAATACTAAAATTAATAATTCCTGCTTGATGCAATGTGTTTACTGCTTTGTAAATATCTAATACATTGTGCGATCGCCCACAAATCTGTAATAAATCATCTTGAAATGCTTGTACTCCTAGACTGACTCGATTTACTCCTAGGGTTTTATATCCTTGCACTTGTTTCAAATCAAAAGTTCCAGGGTCCATTTCTATCGAAATTTCAGCATTGGCCACAATTCCAAATTTTTGTTCTAGGGTATCTAAAATCAAACTTAATTGACTTACTGACAATAGGGAAGGAGTACCACCCCCAAAAAAAATTGTTTTTAAGGGTTGAGAAAAAGATTTTGTAATATTTATTTCATTACAAAGTACCTCCACATATTCTTGAATGGGAGAAAAATTATCTCCTTTTTTACTATTACCTACTACAGAGATTGGAAAATCACAGTAATAGCATCGCCGTCGGCAAAAAGGGATATGGACATAAGCCGAACTAGGAATGCAAGAATTTTCGATGGGCCTTTTCACTATTAATTCACCAAAAAATGAGGATGTCAATATATTAAGATTTACAAATTACATCATTTATAAAAATATTTTAAACAATTAAAAATTTAATGAGAAGTGATAGTAGGATATATTGGATAAATAGTATTTTTATAGAGAAAAAATATTACTTCAATAATAAAGTAAAAAAAAGCACTTACATTATGTCCCACATCATAGTTAGTCTATAAAATTAAGTTTAAATTGGAAGAAACTTTTCTATCTTACTATATTCTAGACTCTGACTTCTGTCTAGAGAAGTGTCAGTATCCAAATAGTACATCAACTGTATAGATATAATAGAAGCAGTACTAAACAGCTCAAAAATTATGGTTCTTAATCGTTATTTTATCGATTTAGTGCCTCATTAGAGAGACGTCCTCTAATAGAAAACAAAAAACAAACTAAAAAAAATGCTTGACGCAATCATTATTATTTCATTTATACTTGCTGGAGCAGGAATAGGTTTTTATAGCATAGAACTACTTCCGCCTAACGTACTACTAGAAGTTACTAACATTGAAGGTTTACGTTCAGTACTATCTGCTTTCACTTCTTTGATTGGGTTTGTCGTGGGATTAGTATTTCAAACTACATATCGACGAGTGGAAGTAAAGGTCAGACAAATGCCTGTAGACTTATTGTTAACTCGGGCAATAGGATTAGTTATAGGACTATTAGTAGCTAATTTAATGCTGGCGCCACTGTTTTTACTGCCTATTCCTAATGAGTTTAGTTTCATTAAACCTCTTGTAGCAGTTTTAAGTAGCATAATGTTAGGTTTTACGGGAGTTAGTGTTGCTGATACTCATGGTCGTGGTTTCTTACGATTAATTAATCCTAACAGTCTGGATGCTGTATTAGTAGCTGAAGGTACTCTCAAACCTGCTACTACTAAGATTTTGGATACTAGCTGTATTATTGACGGCAGAATAGAAAATTTGCTGGAGACAGGTTTTCTGGAGGGTCAAATTCTGGTACCACAATTTGTTTTACAGGAATTACAGCTTATTGCTGATGCTTCTAATGATCAAAAAAGAGTCAGAGGTAGACGAGGGTTAGATATTTTAAATAGACTTAAAGATGTTTATACTTCTCAGATTCAAATCCATTTTGCAGACTATGAAGAAATTTCTACTGTGGATGCGAAGTTGATTCATTTTGCTCTGGAAATTAATGGTACTTTATTGACAAATGACTACAATTTATCTAAGGTTGCTAGTTTACAAAAAGTTTCTGTTCTTAATATTAATGACCTAACTCAAGCGGTACGACCAAGTTATTTGCCTGGTGATACTATTGAAATCAAGATTCGCAAGGAAGGTAAGGAACCTTCTCAAGGTATTGGTTATTTAGATGACGGTACGATGGTTGTTGTGGAGTCTGGTAGTGAATATGTTGGTGATGAGGTACGGGTTATTGTTACCAGTTCTTTGCAAACTTCTGCGGGTAGGATGATTTTTGCTCGTACTCAAGAGTCGGCGATCGCCTAATCAAGTTAAAAGTTCAAGCTCAAAAATTGGCATTGGTAAATCAAGAGGTGAATTAAACTTGAATGGGCACTTCTCCAAATCTGAGATAGTGAATTAACAGACGGATATAATGTTTGAGCATATCAATACATTTCGAGTAACACAAGGTTTTGCAATGTAAGTGAGCTTTAGGGTGGCGCAAGTGAGTAGTAAACATTCCCCAGTATGTTTATCCAATTGATAATAGTTGGATGTGTAATCCCTGTCACCCGGGCAATTCTTTTAATACCTATACCATTAATGAATAATCAACAGTTAATTATTTTTACTCGTTATCCGGAACCAGGAAAAACAAAAACACGTTTAATTTCTGCTTTAGGAGCTGAAGGTGCAGCAAATCTACAGTCTCAGATGACTAAGAGAACTATCACAAAAGCGAAGAAATTATCTAATATGATGTCGTTGTTAATTGAAGTCCGATTTGCTGGGGGCAATTTACAATTAATGAAAAATTGGTTAAGAGATGATTTGGAGATTGATCTAAAATATCAAGAACAGGGTGCAGGTGATTTAGGTGAACGTATAAAAAGAGCTTTTGAATCTGCTTTTAATCAAAGGATGAAGTCTGTTGTAATTATTGGTGCCGACTGCCCTAATTTAACTGTTGATATTATGTTGGAAGCTTTTGCTAAATTAACTGAATCTGATGTAGTAATTGGTCCGGCAATGGATGGAGGTTATTATCTAATTGGTCTCAAAAAAATTATTCCAGAGTTGTTTGAAGGAATTAATTGGGGAACTTCTGAGGTATTGTCAAAAACTGTTGCGATCGCTCAAAATCTTAATTTAGCTATTAACTATTTACCGGAACTTTTTGATATTGATCGCCCAGAAGACTTGGAAAGATTACAATTTTAATAAGGAGTCATAGGGGTATATTTTTAACAAAGGGATGAGTAAATACTTTTATTCATTATTCTCAACAAAAGTGTACTTATTTATACAAAAAGTCGGCAAAATATTCCTCTCATACTTTTCTGCTCTATAAAACTGATACAAAGCGTTATATAACGTAACAAATTGACGTTTACTCCCTGCTTCTACTGAGGCGGTCGGCGGTTACCCATCTACAGGCATTCACGACTAAGCCGACCGCATTTCTTACATTTATACTGACGTTTAAATCTCAATAAGATTGACAACCCACAATCTGGACTTTCATAAAAAAATGTAGTAAAATAGGCTCAAATCATTATATATTATGGCTTTTAACTGAAAATGCTAGCCGATGAAAGAAACACCCTTGCCTACCTTGCCCCCATACTTGATTTCGATTATTATTCCGGTATTAAATGAAGTTGGTACGATCGCTCAAATTGTTTCTAAAGCTCAAACAGGAAAAAATGTAGAAATAATTGTGGTTGATGGTGGCAGTAATGATGGTACTATTGAAGTTGTTAAGTCTTTAGATGTTAAACTTATTTATTCTCTCCCTGGTCGTAGTATTCAAATGAATTTTGGGGCAAAAATAGCAAGGGGAAATATTCTTTTGTTTCTTCATGGAGATACTTTTTTACCATTAAATTTTGACAAATCATTAAGAGAAATTATAAGCAAACCGAATATTATTGCAGGTGCTTTTAAATTAGATATTAGAGGAAGAAAAAGAAGTTTACGAATAGTTGAAGTAATGGTAAATTGGCGCTCGTGTTATTGGCAAATGCCTTACGGAGACCAAGGAATTTTTCTTTCGGCTAAAGTCTTTGAAGAAGTTGGTGGTTTCCCAGAAATACCAATTATGGAAGATTTTGAGTTGATACGAAAGTTAAGGAAAAGAGGGCGTATAGCAATTGTATCACAGCCAGTATTAACTTCTGGTCGTCGGTGGCAAAAGTTAGGAATATTTAAAACTACTCTAATTAATCAAGTGGTAATCATTACTTACTTACTTGGGGTGTCTCCACAAAGATTAGCTCAATGGTACCGTAGTTATCTTAAGTAGGGCTAGCTAATTAAATTCAAAGTACCAACTTTTTAGTGGTTTAGGCTCAAAAAGCTAGGATTTATAGCTGATCATGGCAGAAAAGTCAAGGGACAATTATTAATACTGCCTCCTTTGTAATTACTATTCATCCTAGCTCTATTTACCGAAAAATTGGGTTTAAAGCCTCGCCCATAAGCGGGGGACTAGTTGATTTTTTTTTCACAGGTCACGTTATCATGGTTTTTAGTTCACAGGAAATATATTAGTCGCGGGTGGGCATACCGAGACAAAAAACGGACGGGTCGGCAAGTGTAAGACTAATGCCAAAGTAGCGGCAGCCCGTGAAACGTCAACCCACCGAGGAGCTAAGGCTCGGTAGGTAACCCGGTACCTTTAGGCCGGGGAGAATGTCAACTAACTTTGCAGAAATTGTGTAGGTTTTGCACAGTAGAAACCCAGATAAGATTAACTTTTCTAAAGTTGAAGACCAATTTTGAGATTAAAATCTACTTATCTCTTAGAATAAGACCTTAAATATACTCCAATCCAGAGGAAAAGAATACAATATGACAGAAGCAACAGATTCAGGATTTGTTCAACCCTACAAAGGAGATCCTTTCGTAGGTCATTTATCTACTCCCATAAGTGATTCTGACTTTACCAGAGCATTTATCGGTAACTTGCCTATTTACCGTCCCGGTCTATCTCCAATTCTACGGGGCCTAGAAGTAGGTATGGCTCACGGTTATTTTATTGTTGGCCCTTGGTCAAAACTTGGTCCATTAAGGGATTCAGCAGTTGCTAACTTAGGTGGACTAATTTCCACGATCGCCTTAATTTTAATCGCCACCATTTGTCTCTCTACTTATGGCCTAGTTTCTTTCCAAGGAGAAAGTGATAAAGAAGCAGACCCATTAAAAACTTCTGAAGGTTGGAGTCAATTTACTGGTGGCTTCTTCATCGGTGCCATGGGTGGTGCCGTTGTTGCTTTCTTCCTACTCGAAAATTTTGAGCTTGTAGACTCAATGTTCCGAGGTTTTGTCAATAACTAAATACCTCATATCAGTTATCAATATCTTGGACTGAAGCTAGAGATTTGAAAACTGGAATTTATTTTTTAAATTCCCTATCTAAGGGGAGGTTTGAGAGCTTATTTTTTTGCTAAATTAGGCAATCACCTATTTTTAAATTATGTAATTGAAGGAGAATTTGAAATGACTGGTTCTTATGCAGCATCTTACCTGCCTTGGATTTTAATTCCTGTAGTGACTTGGTTAATGCCAATTGTAGTTATGGGTTTATTGTTTGTCTATATTGAGAGTGATGCCTAGTTCAGTTATTAGTTATTTATCTGACTAAAGCTAGAGATTGGAAATCTTGTTAAAAGCTCTCACTTTCAAAAGCAGATTACAGCAGGGATGTTCTATTGAGCTTCCCTATGCTGTATCAGTTATCAAAATAATACAATCCAAATTATCATGGATGAATGCTGTGCTTAGCTATGGTAATAGACCCTGATATAAAAGCAGGGATAAATATAAAAAACAGGGCGGTAGGGCATTCCGTTCTTAAAGCTCGTGGAGTTCGACGGACTACCGGGACTGGGAAGCGAGAAGCCCACACTAAACTAATGCTATGGTGTGGGAGTATGTCACTTAGTACTGTGAGTAATCATGTAAATTGTGAAAATATTCGTCTATCATACCCCAGAAGAAACTCCTATCGAGAATATGCCAGATTGTGCTATTGCAGTTGATGTCCTGAGGGCAACAACAACAATTGCTACAGCTATTAATACAGGTGCAGAAGGAGTACAAGTATTTAGCAACATTGAAGAATTAATGACAGTTAGTGACAAATGGCCTGCTGAACAACGCATTCGTGTCGGAGAACGAGGTGGTAAAAAAGTGGAAGGTTGTGATGAAGGCAACTCACCTTTAAACTTTACATCAGAAACAGTAAAAGGTAAACGCTTATTTATGACTACTACTAATGGCACCCGTTGTCTT
>JAKQYG010000015.1 GCA_023356515.1 Trichodesmium sp. MAG_R04
CCCAAGTCATGAGAGATAAATATAATAGACATTCCTCTGTTTTGCCCCAATTCCCTTAACAAGTCTAAAATTTTTGCCTGCACCGTAACATCTAAAGCTGTTGTCGGTTCACCTGCAATTAGTAAAGCAGGGTTGCAAGAAATCGACATTGCTATCATTACCCGTTGAATTTGACCCCCAGAAAGTTCGTGAGGATAACGCTCTAATATGGCTAACTTTTTTTGATTGACTTGCATCATAATTTGGCGTTGGCTGAACTTAGAGGTAGCTATATCGCTTACCCCTTCTACTTGATTAATAGAAGGTTTGTCTAACTTATCTACTATTTTTGCTAGTTCCCGTTTGGATTGTGCTTGTACTAAATCTTGACTATCTTTAGTTATTTCTTCTAGAGATTGTTGTCGCAATATCTCATCACTAGGGAGAAGCTTTACTTCTTGAAGTAAGGATGCTGCTTGACGTCGTGCTTCTGCTACTGAAATATTTTGGTGCAATCTAATAGCTTCTGTTAACTGAAATCCTATTGTATAAACTGGGTTAAGAGAACTCATAGGTTCTTGGAAAATCATTGAAATTTTCCCACCCCGGTATTGTTGTTTTTGCTGCTCTGATAATTGTAATAAATTTACTGGTTGAGAGTTTTGTTCAGTTTCTATGGGATTATTGAACCAAATTTCACCGCTAATTTCGCAAGATTTTGCCGATAGTAAACCCATAGTTGCTAGAGATGTGACAGACTTTCCGGAACCTGATTCTCCAACAATTCCTAAGGTTTGGCCTCTTTTAATGGCCAAAGATATACCATTAACAGCTGTTACCAGTTTTTCTTCAGTTGTAAATTGAACTTTGAGGTTACGAATATCTAATACGATATTAGTCATTATGATTTATGAACTAAAAACCAACAATTCATTTCTTTATGGGTGCATCAATCTTTACACGGATGTTACATGCAACATCCCTACCATAGCAAAAGTGTTAATGCCTAAATCTATGCCTGCTCAATTATCACTTTGAAGCCAGATTTTAGGCGTAGTTTCTACTAAAAAACTCAAGAAATATCTATATCGCTGAATCTTTAATGGGTGTGAAGGGGCTAGGATATCAAGCTAACTCTACTTGACCGAAAAAAAATCAGCTTTCCAAGCTTAGCGCTCATAGACTTTATCTTTACAAACTTTCAACCCTCCTTTTCTAATCCTAGCTCTCGGAACTTTCTCCAATTAATATAATTCTATTATATTAGAGTTTAATTTTTTTTTATCAGAGGTTATGAATATTAAAGCTTTAACTCGCATTATTTTACTGTGTCCCCAGGGGTTATTGTCCAGATCTCTATTAGCATCGACTTTATCTATATTAGGCCTAATGATGAGTGTAGCACCTAGATGGTCTAACTTTTCATTAAACTGTGTATTTACTAAAGCAGTCTATGCTCAAGAATCCCTCACAGATAAAGTAGTTACTCCTGAAGAAGTAACTAAATATGCTTTTTCAGTATTAGAAATTGAGAATTTAAGAACAGAAGTATATAGAGAAATTAAAAATGAATTTCAAAAACGAAGTCCCGGAGTGTCTGTTCCACCAATAATTTGTAATGAAAAAAGCAGTGTTAATACTTTGCCAAAAAATATTAAGGTAATTGCTGTAAGTTACTGCAATCAAGCTAAAGAAATTATTGAAAGGAAGAATTTGACAGTTTCTCGTTTTAATCAAATTACACAACTCCAAAGAAAAGATAGAACTTGGCAAGAAAAAATTCAGGCTGAGTTGATTCGCATTCAAAAGCAAAAAACTGTTAATTGAGGGTGATTTTGGTTATGATTTTTCTTGAAATGACGACCGCCTAACTCCATATCTGGGGATTATTTTAAGTGATTCATTTAATTTTATTTAAGTGAATTAGTAGACTTTATGGAAATGTTAATATTGACTTAACTTTTGCCAAAATGAACCAACATGCAGTAAAAGGAAAAAGAAAGCATTAGGAGTTGCTGTGTAAGTGGTATGTTAGTGAACCATAAGCTAGCTAATGTTTCCCAATTTTTTTTGTTGGTGTAAATATTTAAAAACACTCTTATCACCAATATCTGAAGTTATTGGTTGAAATGCCTTTCGGATCGCAAAAATTATAAATAGGAGGCTCCAAATTCCCAATAAAAACTCTTTCATTTCAATTGATAAAAAACCAACTAGATGAGATAGTAGTAAACAAGGTACTAAGGCTGTGAGTAATTTAGTTTCTAGACGATTAAAGCAAAAAGCTTCTTTAAAATAAATACCAGTCAAAGCAGCAAATGTAAAACCTACGCCGAAAATAGTAACTGGATTGTTGTAGACTATTAGAGCAAGTGGGTCACTATTGTTAATTGCTAAAATGACGGTATATATGGCCCCTATTAGCCAAAACAGCTGAAGTAATCGGTGTAAGGTGGCCATATAAATATGAATAGTTGCCAAACTTACACCTAAAGCTAGATAAAAACAGCCAATTAGGGGCGTAAGTGCTCTAATAATGGTTGGATTTTCACCAGACCATAAGATTATGATACTGCCTAATGCAAAATTAAGAGCAGCTATCATTAAGGCACTACGGTAAATGATTACACCACGGCGATCGCTTTTAGTTATGGTAAAATCTCCGAACTGTCCTTGATATACTATTGGTTCTGGAGATTGTAGTATTTGTGTCATAGTTTACTTGTAAGATAAATTAACCTAATTTTTTTTATTCTATATATTTTTGAAATCATACATCTGGCTCAGGTAAGAACTTTATGCCAAAATCTAATCAAAGACAAAATAAAAATCAGCCTCAACCTGATACTAAAGAACTGAAACCAATTGAAATTGATGAGACTATTGTATCAGGTAAAACTTCTAAACTAAATGGTGGAGAAAATTTAAGTATAACTGTGCCTATTGAAGATTTTTTAGACCATATTGGTGTTTCTCAGGGGATAGAAGTAGAAGAAATTCATTGGGAAGTTTTTGAACAAAAGTTAGAAGAAGTTCTCGGCACTAAAAATTTAGAAGTTAATCAAAGTAATTTAAAAAAGTATTTAAAATATCTGAAGCAAAATCTGAAAATTCCTTGTTTAGTTACAGGTATAGAAGAATTTGAATGGGAAGAACATTATACAATAGGTCCAGGAAGTAAAAAAGAATATCAAAAGCTAAAAAAGACTAAACCATCTTACAAAGATAAATTTAATCTTTTGAAATTAGATAATAAATTAGATGCCGAAGACGGAATTTTAGCTGTGTTAGAACGGACTAAAGATCATCTAAAGTTTACATTGCCATTGGCTGACTTAGGAGCAGTTGTAGAAAATTCTGTTGATGCTGAATTATTGGAAGATTATGGGATGTGGTTTTTTAATTATTTCTAAATTACAAACTGATTATATTATAGCATATTGCAGATTAACATGGTATGACTAAAAGGATGATTTTTTTTGTTTATTCTCTACTCTTTTTGCAAGATATAATAATTATTATAGTTAGATGATTTTTCCGTCTAGTTTTGAGGTAAAATGTTGACTTAAGTAATATTTATGATATAAATACTTTGTGATAGTAGAGTGAATAATGGAAGCTTTTAATCTAACTCCCCCCCAATGGGTTGAATCAGCAATTCATACTTTTGATTTCTGTTGTCCTAAATGTGGGGCAAGTACAATGGAAGCAAAGGCAGCATGGATTAATCGGCGATCGCCTGTATATACAGCAAATAGTCGTCCTAAATGGCAAGAATTTTATCATTGTCATTGTAATGCCAGTTGGTGGGCTTGGAGTAGCGATCGCCCACCTTCTAAGTATACTCGTATTAACTGGACTTTTGGCAAAAAGTAAAGGATATTTATCTCTATATTTTCAACGATTGAAGTGACTACCAAAAGATAGGAAAGGCTTTACTAACTCATATCAAATCTTCTTTTCATTTGCTTGACAAATTGATAAATTTCTGGTAGTCGTTTATAGATAGCGGAAGCTTTCAAGTAAATCTTATTAGGAACCGCTGGACTACTAGAAACAATCTCCCCCGCAGCAATATCATTATGAACACCAGCTTGAGCAGTAGCTATCGCTCCATTTCCTATTTTTGCCTGATTAGCAACTCCTACCTGACCTGCTAAAATCACATTATCCCCAAGCTTCACCCCACCAGCTAAACCAACTTGAGCAGCCAAAGCACAATTGTTGCCAATTTTACAACCATGACCAACCTGCACTAAATTATCCAACTTAGTATTCTTACCAATTCTAGTTTCCCCCACTGCAGGTCTATCAACAGTAGTATTACCTCCAACTTCCACCCCATCTTCCAAAACAACCTTGCCAGACTGTTCCATCTTAAGCCAACCTTCAGAAGTCGGCACGAAACCAAAACCCTCTCCCCCAATAACTGCTCCACTATGAATTACACAACCCTTACCTATCTGACTCCGTTCGTGAATCGAACAGTTAGCGTGTAAAATAGTATTCTCCCCAATTTCCACATCTGGATAAATTACTACATTCGGATAAATATAAACATTATCACCAATTTTCACCCCTGCCTCAACCACAACATGAGCCCCAAGATAAACATTTTTACCTACTTTTGCCGTCGGGTGAACTACAGAAGTAGAATGAATTTTAGCAGTAGGTTGAAAAGGTCGATAAAAAAGAGCGATCGCTTGAGCAAATAATAATCTCGGTTCTTTGCTCGATAACCACCCAATACCACGCTCACTTGCCAAATTTTGCATAGTTTCATCCATGGGCAAAATTAAAGCACTAGCATTTGTCGTTTTTAGATAACTGGCAAATTTTGCTCCTTCAATGTAACTAAGAGTACCTGTTTCTGCTTCATCTATCGCAGCTATACCTTGAATATCTGGATCAAGATGATTTATTTTTGTTAAACTACAAGCGATCATCTCAGAACCCAGTTGACTTGCAAGTTCGCTAAACTTCACTATCAGAACTCCTCACTCCTCACAAATACTCTTGGAGTTTTACCATTTTCCCAAAAAAAAATCAACTCAAGCTGAGCATGATCATAAAATCTTGAAAAAGGACTCCTACCCATTGGAATCTACTTTTACTTAGGGCTTGCTGAAAAAGTTTTTTCAGGATTAAGGAGATTTACCGAAAAATTGGCTTTAAAGCCTCGCCTATAAGCGGGGGACTTTTTAGTTGATTTTTTTCGCTGGTCTAGTCCTTGTTAGTTTTTAGTTCACAGGAAATATATCAGTCGCGTGGGCATACCGAGACAAAAAACGGAGGGGTCGGCAAGTGTAAAACTACTGCCAAAATACCGGCAGCGCCTGAAACGTCAATCCGCCGAGGAACTACGGCTCGGTAGTAAACCCGGTGCCTTTAGGCCGGGGAGGATGTCAGCCTTAACATCTCCCAGGGGGAGAAGTAGGGATGTTGAATGCAACGTCCCTAGAGAGGAACAGGTAATTGATAGAGAAGATAGTAGGATATATTTGTCCCTTGATTTTTCTGCCATGGGAGCGCCCAAAATACTAATTTTTTTGAGCTCTCAAGACCGAAAACTAGACACTCTTTTCGAGTTTGAAAATGCTAAAACCTTTATTTATCAATACTTTTTGATTTAGTCAGCAAACCAGACTTATTTCTTCGTTAATATCCTGAATATCAAGGCCAAATGCAGATAGTATCTTTCAGGATAACATTGCCCCAAACGATTATTAAGCAAGACTTACGGGGAGTATACACCCTAGTTTATGCGTAAGTTTTGCCTTAATTAACCTTAATATATTTACAGTAATTCTTCCTTCTTTACTGACGGTACAGAAACGACATTTACATCAACTGTATGATCAGCAGTAGTTGAATCTTGATTATTTACATTATATACTACCCCTTTATCTTGACTCCGACGTAATTTAATAAAATCAACTAGCATTTGAGAAACTTCTGTAACTAAAAGAGTTACAATAGCAACATCGTCAATTTGTCCGACAATTGGGATAAAATCTGGAGAAATATCAAAAGGGCTCAATACATAAGCTAATGTTCCAGCAATAATCCACCAACGATATTTAGGATTACGGATGATATTACGATACCAAGTATATAAAGATTGAATAGAGAAACTCATTATAATTATCCTTAAACTTAAAAATTATTTACATCTTTAATAATGCCAGATTTTAAACTACTATGTCAGTGGTCATATTAACCATGAATTATTCTATAAACTTTTACACTTAGAATTCAGGAATTTAGCTGTAGAAATTTGTATTATAGCTTTAGCAAAAATGCAGCAGACTCAACATGAGCGGTTTGAGGAAAAAAGTCTGCAGGTTGTACCTTGTTCAAATAATATTTACCAGTTGAACAGAGAAACTTCAAATCACGAGCCAAAGTAGCAGGTTTACAACTAATATAAACAATACGCTCAGGTAGAATTTCTAGCAAAGTCTCTAAAACATAGCGATCGCAACCTTTCCTTGGTGGGTCTAACAAAACTACATCTGGTTTTACCTCCAACTGAGGCAACAAACTCTCAACTTTTCCATCATAAAAGTGTACATTTGTCAAGTTATTAATCTTAGCATTATACTTAGCTTGCTCAATAGCCACTCGTTGCACGTCTAAACCAATGACCATGCTTTTTCTGAGTCTTATTTCTGATAAATCTTTTGTTACTATCTCCAGAAAGTCATTATTGCTAATATCAACTTGCTGTAAATATTTTGCCAGAGATAAAGAGAAAGTGCCAACTCCACAATAAGCATCAACAATAATTTCAGACCCACTCAAAGCCAACTCTTGAATAACTACTTCTATTAACTTTTCGGTTGTTTTTGTATTTATTTGAAAAAAAGTATCAGGAGTCAATTTAAATTCTAAACCATTAAACTTTTCCTGCCCATAAAACCTGCCAGCAACACAAACAGTTTGTTGACCAAAAATAGTATTTGTCACTTTAGAGTTATAGTTCAAACAAACACCCACTAACCGAGAATAATCTTCCAACCATTTTTTAGCCTGAACTGTAATGCCTGGCAATAACTTTTCTAGATTTTCTTGAGTGCCATTAACCACCAAAGTTAATAATATTTCCCCGGTTTTTTCTCCTATCCTCAAAGATAAATGACGTAAAATACCTATATGTTTATTTTCATCATATATTTTCCATCTTCGCCTAGTAATATCTTGTTTTATCTCTTTGAGCAAAGGGTTAAAACGTTGGTCTTGAATCGGGCATTTATTTAGATTAATTAATTTATGGCTATTTTTTTGATAATAACCTACTTTTACCTCACCTTTACTAGAAATGCTCAGAGGATATGTAACTTTATTGCGATACCCAAAAGGCGATACAGATGCTAAAGTCGGCTCAACTTTTGCTAATTTCAACCCTCCTATTCTTTCCAAAGCTTGAATAACCTGATTTTGTTTTGCTTGAAGCTGATATTCATAACTAATATGTTGCCACTGACAGCCACCACATTTATCCGCAACAATACAGTAAGGTTTTATCCGTTGGTCAGACTTTTCTAGAAGTTGATGTAGTTTCCCATAAGCATATTTAGGTTTGACTCTTGTTAGGCGGACAAGTAGGCGATCGCCTGGAACTGTATCAGGCACAAATACTACTTTTTTATCATAGCGACCTACTCCATCACCACTATCTGTTAAATCTGTGACGGTTATTTCCACTAGCTGACCTTGTTGCCAAACTGATATGGCCAATTCTTTAAAGTTCCTGTTTACTTAAGTCAAAAATTAAAAGTAAGAAGTAAATCATAGTGGCTAATAGCAATAAACAATTGAGTAAGTATTTATACTTAAAGTTCTCCATTACTCTACAGCTTACACAAGCCAATCAATAAAACCTGACTATTGCCGGTCAAACTACAAAATTTTGTAGATACTAGATAAACTCACTTTCTGCACAAGTCCTGTCATTGTAACATTTGTATTGTTTCAAGGTAACATTCTCTATCCTTTAATCAGAGATTAGAACGGAAACTTTATAGTTAGGAATTAGACTAGGAACTAACTTATATTCTATACTCAAAATGAAATATAACCCTGAAAATTTTTGATAATTATGAGTGTAGTTAGCCAAGTTATTCTTAAAGCAGATGATGAATTACGTTACCCCAGTAGTGGAGAACTTCAAAGCATAAGTACTTTTTTAGAGACAGGTGAGAAACGTGTTAGGATTGCTAAAGAGCTTTCTGAAAATGAGAAAAAAATTGTGGACAAAGCTAGTCAGGATTTATGGCGTAAGCGCCCAGATTTTATTGCCCCTGGTGGTAATGCTTTTGGTCAACGTGAACGTGCCTTATGTCTCCGGGACTATGGTTGGTATCTGCGTTTGATTACCTATGGGGTATTAGCTGGGGACAAAGGTCCCATTGAAAGTATTGGTTTGATTGGTGTTCGGGAAATGTATAACTCTCTTGGTGTACCTGTTCCTGGAATGGTAGAATCAATCCGTTGCTTAAAGGAAGCAAGTCTTGCTTTACTTGATGAAGAAGATGCTAAAGAAGTTGCTCCTTATTTTGACTATATTATTCAAGCAATGTCTTAGTTTTTTTGGCTTTTTGCAGCTTTGTTTGTCTCTAAGTAGGGATTTAGTTTTAAATCCCTACAAACAGTTTTTTTCAGTTTTGAGGAATAAATAGGTTCTTAGGGCTTCTCTTTCAAGGAAATAAAAAAAGGAAATTTCATATCTTATTCCCCTGTTAATTATTTTGAGTTGTTAAACTAAGCGAGGTAAGCTACCTTACCCAACTAATTTTCAGAACCGGACGTGAAACTTTCACCTCATCACAGCTGTTCTTTTAAACATCCCCTTTCATAGGTACATCCCTGTCTTAATATTAATATATCGTCTAAGGTATCAACCCATAAATAGGGCTGACTGATTAAATATAAAAGCATTGATACATAAAGATATTAGCCTTTTTTTGTCGAAAAAAGTACTTGGTTTTCGGTCCTTAGATATTTGAAATGCTTTGAGCCCTCTAAGTTTTTATAAACATGACCGCACTACTGTTCCCTATTAAAATTAAAACTCCAAAAGCTAATCTGTACCAAATAAAGATCCAGGTATCCTGAGTTTGTAAGTATTTAATCAACCAAGAAATTGCAATATAAGAGAAAATAATAGCAGAAAGAACCCCAGTTATAGTTGGCACTAAACCAACATTTCCAAACCCTTCATCTAAAAGAGTTTTCAATTCAACTAAACTAGCTAAAGTAATTGCCGGAAGCCCCAGTAAAAAAGAAAATCGTGCTGCTGTGGCTCTTTCTAATCCCATAAATAGACCCCCTGTAATAGTCGAGCCAGAACGAGATACTCCCGGAATTAATGCTAATGCTTGGGCTACACCCATCAATATCCCATCTTTGATATCTAGTTTTTCAAAGTTACGTTTTCGGCTACCAACTAGTTCTGCCACAGCTAATAATAAGGCCATCACTATTGATGCTATAGCGATCGCTAATGTACTTCGCAGAGGAGAGTTATCAAAATCTGGAATAAACACTTTAATCAGTAAGCCAAGAAATACTATTGGTATAGTACCTAAACATATACTGAATGCCATTTTAAAGTCTTGTGACTGATAATCTGATCTAATTATGGAATTATAAGCACCAACTGTCATTTTTGCCAAATCATTCCAGAAATACCAAATCATTGAAACAATACTACCTAGTTGAATAACTGCAGTAAAGGCCAGGCCAGGGTATCCCCAACCAAGAGCAATGGGGATGATTTTGAGGTGAGCAGTACTACTAACTGGAATAAATTCTGTCAAACCTTGTATCATTCCCAGGATAACTGCCTGAAAAATAGTCAACTTTTCAGAGGCAATTATGGAATTAGATAGTAGTGATTGGGCTACTTTTTCTACAGAGATAAAGCTTAGAGCACTGAAAATGACTGCACAAAAAAATCTCATTAACTAGCATTTTCTTAGAACTATAGAGCAATCTTAAATTAATTGTGATAATTTTCGCAATAGCTCAATCCTAGTTTTTAACTATCACTACACTTAAGATATTGCTATTTCACCACAATTTAGCTATTTGGTCTTGATTAAGCCTAAGCTTCTAATGGTAAAAGCTTTGTATATCTATATTTAATTTTGTGTGTGCAGTTGTTTTAACACCAATTCTGGAAAATGAGAACTATTATACAATCGGATTTTGTATCAAATGGTCGTTCAGTGTCAGATTTGAAGACCCATTTAATATTAACAACTAAGTACAGGAAACCAGAATAATATGGGCAATCAATGGGAGATCAAGTCCCATTGATTGACCGTCAATTTAGCTAATCAGCAAAATACCTATTCTTAAAATATTACTAAAAATACCCCCTATGGGGATAAAAATGTTATTAATATTTATAAAAATCCCCTCTTAGGGGATAGATAATGATATATTAAATAAAATAAAGTTAAGTAAAAATTTAAAAAGAACCTTGTTTAAAAATATTGTTTTTGATAGGATGGGAAAGTTTTTCCCAGAAAAGCAGGAAAAAATTTCTTTTGCTTTTGTTTTAGAAAAAATTAAAATTAACGAAAGGTGGGCTGTATTTAGTACTGCTGTGTTTCTAGTGACAGTGCCAGTATTCATTCAAGCTCCAATAACACGTCAACTACCTTGGTTAAGTTTAGCTATAACAGGCTTTTGGTTGTGGCTAAGTTTAAAATTGCTCAGAAAAAGATTGACTAGTTTATGGGGTGATTTATTATTAGGATTTACTTGGATTTGGTTCACAGGTTCGATATACTGGGGTTGGTTGCGACAGGAGCCATTTCTTCATTTGCCAGTTGAAGCAATGCTTGTACCTTGGGCATTATGGTGTTTAAGCCACAATCGAGAAATGGTGGGGAACTGTTTTTATTTAGGCTCTCTACTAGGCACAGTAGTTACAGACGGATACTTCTATATAACAGGCCTGATTCCTTACTGGCGAAGTTTAATGATAGTTGAACCAGAAATGGCTTTAGAAGTATTTCAAGATGCTTTAACTAAAGTGCTTACTTCCTGGGGGATAAGCTGGATTATTTTGTTAGTGGGGATTCTATTATTTTTTGGTCTTGTACCTTTGCAGTCAAAAAAGTTGTATTGGTGGGCATTTGGTGGAGCAGTATTAAGTACAATTATAGTCGATAGTCTGTTTTTGTTGGTTGCTTTTGTGGCCTAAAACAAAATTTCAGAGGGTTTATAGTTTGCATTCCAAAACTACTAATCATGGTAAAATATAAACATTAGGTTATTTACAGCGGTTTTCATATGAATGAACCACAAAAGTTTAAAATGTGACTAAAGACCAAAATAGTTATCTAGAGCGATCGCTAAACCACAAAAATGGCCAGACCATATTCAATATTCAACAGATTTACCTCTTCGTGTGCTTAGGGCCTATCAAAACCAAGAAGGTTCTCGATGATCGTAGATATAAATGATTTGGTTTTTGTGGAAATTTCAGGAGTAAATTTAGGAATGACTCGTCTTTATGGTCGAGGAAAAGTAGGAGAGAGAGTAGTCAGTAATGCTCCTAGAAATAAAGGTAGAAATACAAGTGTCTTAGGAGCCTTAAGCCTGGATGGATTAATAGCATCAATGACGGTAATTGGTAGTACAAATAAAAATGTGTTTGAAACATATGTATAGCAAATTTTAGTACCTCAATTATGGCCCGGAGCAATTGTATTGATGGATAATTTAAGTGTTCATAAAGGACAAAGAATTGAAGAGTTGATTAACTCATCAGGAGCCGAATTGATATTCTTACCAGCCTACTCTCCAGATTTGTCACCTATCGAATTATGCTGGTCAAAATTTAAAAATTTCCTCCGTTCTTATCAGCCTCGAACTTCAGAACAATTGGATCGAGTTATTAGTAAGCGCGATCGCTCAAATTACTGAATATGATGCCATGGGTTGGTTTGAACACTGTGGTTTATTCATATCCCACATTCCGCACTTCATATTGTATAGAGTTCTAGAATGGAGGTTGTTCGTATAAGTCTCTTGGAAAATGTAAATATACATAAAGATATATGAATATCTGCGGTGTAATGACTATATCTATAATTTTCAATTTTTAGTTCCTCGCTAGCTGGACTCAATTCAAGACCACTAGAAAATCGCAGCTCATCACCAAATTTATCTATCTCAGCTAACACTTGGCCTGTAGCTGTAAAAGTAAAACTTTGTCCAAAGTTGTTCAAGTCTTCAGATGTAGGATCCACAATTGCCTCCCTAGAAAGATTTTCAAATAGGCGTTAGATTGGTACTATGTAACAAAATATAAAGACACCTCAGATAAATTGTTTGGAGGAGCTTGGAGTTAGTATACAAATTTTAATATAGCTCAGCTTTTTCATGCATATCTACTTAAGTGTTATGGAGTAAACTATTTATGATTAATTATTAGCTTATTGATAGATTAATAGTTACATTTTGTAATATGTCCAATATTCAAGCTAAGTTCTAGGAAAACTATCTGTGGATATCAAAACTGGGAGAAACACAATAATGAAAAAAATAGGTCTACTATTGGCAATTTTCGGGTTATTTTTAGGCTGTTTGGGATTAACACCATCTTACAAAGCTTATGCAGGTAACTTAAATTTAACGGCATGGCCCTCAGCGTCAATTTTAGCAGTAGAATCAGGAAAGGTTAACAAGGCAGACAAGAAATTAGGAGAGATTGGAGAAAAGCTCGATCTTAACAATAGTCCTCTACGAAGCTTTCGGAAATTAGATAGATTTTACCCAACTATAGCTTCGATGATAGTAGGTAATGCTCCTTATGATAAAGTAAAAGATGTACTAGGAATACCTGGTATAACTGAAACTCAAAAAAAGCTTTTAGAAAAAAATCTTGAAAACTTTACAGTGACGCCATCTGCTGATGTATATATTGAAGGTGACTACAGATTGAATACTGGTTCATACGATTAAAAACTAAATATTAAATCAAAAATATTAATCAGTTTTTAATCTTGTTGTATGATAACTGACTTATAGTAATTATCATACTGGTAAAGTACATACTTGAAGATGAAGAGCTTATTAATTAATTAGGGCTTTTAGCATACTTGATTTAAGTGATAACCTCTATAACATTAGGGTTGAGCAGGAATAAAATTTATTAAACTTATGACATACTCCCACACTAAGCTTGTGCTGTGGTGTGGGTTTCTTGTCTCGTAGTCCTGATATAAGCTAATACTCATTTAATATGGGTATTAGTAAGTTAGAATTTAGAAGGGTTTTTTCTCTGAACGAGGCATAGAACAATAAATTGTTTAAATGCACAAAAGCTTAGTGAAAATTCACTCTCTACAGTTAGTGGAATATCTCAAACTTAGACTTTTTCAACAGGGGAAGGTGAGTTTATGGTTTCTGCTTCCCAATTCTGATAATCTTTTCCCTTATTTGATATGGTCCACCGAGTTGCTTCCACAAACTGACTCACACGAATGGGGTCTATTGGTTGGTCTATTTTGCCATGTCTCTTGAGGAAACTAGATACAATGACCCCATCTGCAGCTTGCATCAAAGTAGAAATGTTTCCCGAGTTTGCACCACTACCTATTAATACAGGGGTACCTGCTGCTGCTGCACTAGCTAATTCTAAATCTTCTAAACTAGGAGGGCTTCCTGTGGCCTGGCCAGAAATAATTATCCCATCAGCGAGGCCACGTTCAATTGTTTCTTGGACGACTGTCTTTAGATGTTGTTCGCACAAAGGTCGAGCGTGTTTAACTAAAACATCTGCAAAAATTTTGACATCACTACCTAGTTCTCGACGATAACGTAAAAGTTGATGTGCTATCCCTTCAATTAATCCTTGATCTGTGGCCATAACTCCAGTCAGGACATTCACACGAATAAATTGGGCTTCCACACAATAAGCGATCGCCATAGCACTGCGGCCATCATTACGCAAAACGTTAATCCCAATAGGTAGAGAAACCAAGTTCATAATCTTTTGTACTAACAGTGTCATTACACTAACTACAGCAGGATCAACTTGGTCTTTGACAAAAGGAGCATCAAAAAAGTTTTCTACTATAATGCCATCTACACCTCCTGATACAAGGGCTGTAGCTTCTCTTTCTGCTCTACTGATAATAGCTTGGAGGTCACCACCCCAAAGAGGTGAGGTGGGCAGAGGTTGTAAATGTACGACCCCAATAATTGGATTTCTGGTTTTAAATATTTGCTTTAAGTCCACGGGTTTAACTGAAACCACAGTTATTTGGCAATAACTTGATATCCTCCGGATGTAGCAGAACTGCCACAACGTGGGATTTCCAAATCTTACAATTTAGCTTTCTGTTTTTTAGCACCTGCTTTTCAAGATTTGTTCTCTTCGAGTTTTACGGTCCCTTAACAGATTGACACTGCTAGTCTAGCAGGGAAAATAGAAGATTTCTTATTGCTGAAATAAGAATCTCTATCCAAGATCGAGTTTACATACTACGACGACATCTATATTTAATTTTCACCCTATTTTACCGAAAAATTGAGTCTCTATTACCGCCTCCATAAGCGGGGGACATATGAATTAATTAAGTGAGAATACATAAGCTATAATGTTATTGTGGTACCTGAGTAATCTGAGACCTTACTTAAGGATGTGGAGGGAAGCCTAAGACTACCATCAAGATAGCAGCACCCAATGAAATACACTGAAAAGCCTGGCTCAGCAATAATAATCTCTGCTCTTTTAAGCCGAAGAGCGATGTCTAAATCATATCATTATTGGGGTTGAGTTATTATTTAGTTCAAGAAAGTCTATTCCTAAGAATTGGGCTCAATACTTACTCCTATTAAAAATTAGTATAAAATAATCGAGGTTGATAAAAAACAAAGATTGATAATTGTGACATACTTCTGCACTAAGCTGATATTATTGTGCGGGCTTCTCCCTTCGTACTCCGTCAGATTCCACGAGCTTTAAAGACCGAATGCTCTACTGCCCTGTTTTTTACATTGATCCCTGGGTTTACATCACGGTCATTACTATAAGGTAAAATTAATAGTTAGCGGAATTTATTGAGAATTTTAGATTATTGAAAGCTATATTGATATTTTTAGCAATTATAATTTCCCTATTGGGGATATTAGAAATAGGGCTTCGCTTAGTCGTTGGTTTTGGTAATCCTCTGACTTATAACACAGATAGTAAAATTGGTTATTTCTTAACACCAAATCAAAGTCTTACTCGCTTTGGGAACCGAATAAAGATTAATCAGTATTCTATGCGTTATGGCCTGATAGAAGAGTCAAGAAAACATCTTACATTGAGAATATTTTTACTGGGAGATTCTGTAGCAAATGGTAATTGGTGGACAGATCAAAATGACACAATTTCTGCAATTATAGAGAAGCAATTAAATAAAAAATTAGGTAAATATAAAACTGTTGAAGTTCTTAATGCTTCAGCTAACTCTTGGGGGCCTAGAAATGAGCTTGCTTATTTAGAAAAGTTCGGTTTATTTGAGTCTCAAACTATAGTATTACTGATTAATACTGATGATTTATTTGCTAAAGCACCTAGTTCATTAGTAGTAGGAGTTGATCGGAATTATCCAGACAAAAAACCTCCTTCTGCAATAGCTGAAGTGATCAGTCGTTATTTTTTACCAGCACCAAAAGTTCCTGAAATTCAGGAAGAGGAAGAAAGAGTTAGTTTAAATTTAGCAGCAATCAAAAAAATTCAGGAAATTACTAATCAAAATAATGCTAAATTTATTTTGGTAATGACTCCTTTACTTAGGGAAGTAGGCGAACTAGGACCTCGTGATTATGAAATTAAAACTCGTAAACTTTTAGAAGAATTCAACCAAGCTGAAAATATTTTATATTTGGATTTATTACCAATTTTTAAATCTGTATTAGAGCCAGATAGTTTGTATCGAGACCATATTCATTTAAGCCCAGAAGGTAATCAGGTTGTGAGTGAAATAATTAGCAAATTAATTCTTAATCAGAGTTAGTATTAAAGACTATAGTAATCCTATATTGGTCGCAACAGATATAATAGTAAGAATAATATATCTCAGAAAAAGACAAAAAATGACTATTATAGATGAACTAGATGATTTTATCAATCAAACAAAAGAGCCTAAAAAAATTAAAACATTCTTGGCAGTAAAAATTATTCTTCCAGGAAAATTCTACCAAACCAAATAATTGATTTTGCAAGAATATGAGAGTAGAAATACTAAAAATACTATTTAATTTATTAAATATTTGCAGGAGCAAAGACTGGGTAAAAGATTGGCAATATTTTGGGATGGAGCAACCTAGGTGCACTATTCAAGGTTAATCTACCCATAAAGACGTAGTTATTTGAGAAAGTAGGATTGGGTAAAAAGCAGTAATGCAGACGTACCCAGTGTTAAACGTAATGTAAGCTTATTAATAGCACAATCAATAAAGCTAAAACACTTCAGAGGAAATTGGCAAACCCAAAGCCCTTCTTCACTTTGGTATAGAATACAGGCGATAAAAGATTTAAAGTATTAATAATTAAGATGTGGTAATTATTTTAGAATATAGAGGATTTTTGTTGCCAAGTATCTAAGATATCTTTGAATAAAGTTTCTTCAATCCAAGTTTTAGCTACTACTGTTAAAGGTAAAGCTAAAATCAAACCTAAAATTCCGAAAAAAGTAGTGAAGAAAATTTGGGATGCTAGAGTAATAGCGGGTAAAAGTGAGACTTGTTTTGCCATAACAATTGGACTGAGCCAATAACTTTCCAGATTCTGAATGATGATGTATAAAATTCCTACTGCAACTATTTTCCAAGGAGCTTCCAAAAGAGCAATCATTATAGGAAAAATTACACTCATCATCGGACCAATATTGGGAATAAAATTGAGTAAACCGGCTAGTAAAGCATGAGTCAGAACGAAATCAATTTGTAATAGTAATAAACCAATGCCACTAAAGATCGCCACAAAAAGAGAGTTAATTACTATTCCACCAAACCAATTCCCTAAAGCTACTTCACACTTTGATAGAATTTCATCTGCACGTCGCCGATAAAAAGAAGGAAATAAAAATAATCCTGCTCGTCGATAAGCTTGAGCATTAACTAAAAACATTATTGTTAATACAAATACTAAAAGTAACTGTAAAAATACTATAAAAGTATTAGAAAAAATCTTAAAAAAGTTACTAAATAATTGAGTACCAAATGTTTGTATTTGTACTAGTAAATTAGTAGTAGTAGGTAGTGCTGGAAATAAATCAGGTCTTTGTTGATATAATTGCACAAGTTGAGAGCGGACTTCTTTAGAAACATCAGGTATTAAGGCAACTAATTTTTGAAACTGAGTAATAAAAGGTGGTACAACTAGGAACAAAAATAGTAGGGTAATTAATGCAGATAAACTTAAAGTAGCAATTACAGCTAAGTCTCTTTTAATACCCCATCTATTTAATTTCTGTACTAATCTATTCAAGGCAGTTGCTAAAACTATTGAAGCAAATATTAATAGTACAATTTGTTTAATTTCCCAAAGAATATATAGAGCAATAAGCAAACAAAAAAAACCTAACCATTTACCAAAATTCATATTTTTTGTTGTTTTGGAGTTTTCGGAGTTATAGGATTTCTCAAAAACTTTTCTATCGGTATATTTAGTAGGAAAATAACCTCCTAATTCCTCCCAGGGGTGGGAGAAGTAAATATAAGAATAATGAACATTAACTTAGCTTAAATTAGGAAGAAGGTGATTCTAACTGTGTTAATTACTTAAGTAACTGAAATTTTCCCTAAGTATAACATTAATACATTATAATTTGTATTACTGTTGCTGTAACAATTTAAAATTTATCTATTTTCCTTTCTTGCCCTCCAAGTAAGTATCTCAAGTCATCAATATACAGCTTTTAAAGTACTAACTTGACTTTGACAGTTTCAGAAAATACATTAGTCTAGTCATTCTTATAAATTAATTATAAATTAGTATTTTGGGCTGACTATGGCAGAAAAATAAATAGACAGATATATCCTACTAACTCCTCTAGCAATTCTCCATTCTTTTGTAGGGGCATTGTATACAACATCCCCACTTCTCCTTCTGGGAGATGTCAGGGGCTCACAGGGGTATGTTTTAACAAAGGGGTGATTAACTACTTTTATTTAGTATAAAATATCAACAAAAGCGTGCTTTTTTGTACAAAAAGTTGGTTGAAAATTCCTCTCATACTTCCTTTTATCCCCGCATTGCTTACACCCAAAAGCATAATTAAAAAATATACCCTTGTCGGATGTTAGGGGTGGATAAACTACTCTTGAAAAATACTTTTTCAGCAAGCCCTAATCTAGATAAATTTATCAAAAAATTTCATCTTATCATTATCAATAGTTTTATTTTCATTCACAGTAAATGAATATACTATCAAGAAATATTTTAAAAATAACTTTTTGCAATGATTGACTTATAAATTTTTCAAGCATGATTGATATTTTTGTTTCTGTTATATCTGCTGTTTTTCCAGTGGGGTGTATAGTTTTAATTGGCTTTATCTTTGGCAAAATATTTGTTATTGATGAACCGACACTTTCTCGGCTAGCTTTGTATGTTTTATTTCCTGCATTATTAACTGATATAATGTATCGCACTACTATCAGCATTGAGGAAGCAATAGGGATATTTATAGCCTTTGGGCTAACTTATCTTTTATTGTGTTTAATTTCTTGGGGAGTAGGAAAAGGGTTAGGTTTTTCAGTGTCTGTGCAAAAAAGTTTATTGGCGACCACAACTTTACCTAATTCTGGAAATATGGGGTTACCTGTAACTTTATTTGCGTTAGGAGAGGCAGGGCTAGAAAGAGCTGTAATTTATCTAATATCATGGAATTTAATTGTTTTTAGTACAATGCCAGCCATTCTCAAAGGAGGGGGTTTTTGGTCTAGTATTATTTTTACTTTTAAATTACCGATAATTTGGGGAATGATTTTAGGTATAGTTATTAACTTATTCAATATTGAATTACCTTTGAAACTTGATGATGGTTTACATCTTTTGAGAGAAGCTGCAATTCCAGTTTCTTTATTATTGATGGGAATACAAATATCTAAAAATCGTTTTCAACCACGTAGTTATGAGTTAATTGCTAGTTTAATGCGTTTGTTGGGAGGAGCATTTATTGCTTATTTTGTTGGCAGAATTATGAATTTGGAAATACTTGATTTACAAGTGTTAGTATTGCAAAGTTCTATGCCAAGTGCTTTAGCTTCTTTTTTAATAGTTAATGAATTTGGTGGGGATGGCACAATAACTTCTAGAGTTGTAATAGTATCAACCCTATTATCTTTTTTTACTTTACCTATAATATTGTGGATGATTGGAGTAACGTCTTGATGCATGTTAATTAAGCTATTATTCTTGTTTCTTACGTTTTTTGTTGATTTCATTATTTTTGAGAACAAAATTAGCTAAAACATAAAATAATCTGTTAATTGTAAATCATCACCAATCTCTTAAATTATTAAATTCTTTGCTTGTATTTTCCGCAATATTTTCTAAATCTTTTTGAAGATTTTTCCTTTAGGATTACTATATATTTATCTCCTATCTTAAGAACCTTTGCTTTCTAAAACTAAATCATTTTATGTCACGGAACGAAATAGAACCTATGGTATTTTAGTTTGTGGAGTGTCAATTATTATCCATTCTAATGCCTGGTCTTTTTCTGACCAAGAAAAACATTTGACCTCTATATGGGTCATATTGCTAAAAATTTTATTACTAACATTCGTCAACTTATTTATCCAAGCTGCATCACATACAACTGCTTTTTTCTCAAAATCTTTCAGATGTCCTAAACCAAACTTTAAGTCTTCCCATAAAGCTTCCACAGATATTCCTTGAAAACTTTTAACTTCGACATAAACTCGTAACTTCGGTTTAGATTTTAATCTTGACTGAACTAAATTTTTAATCTTTTCAATGTCACTTATTTCAATTTTACTATCAATACTAAGGCCAATTATATTCTGATTTGCTAGAGGTATAATTTCCATCACAGTAATTTTCTCCTTCTGAGATACTTCTAATTTTAATTTGGTTATTTTTTGGTAGAGCTTCCTAAAATTTTCTCCCTTTATACAGTAATTATAGGGATTTATATTTAAATTATAATTGCTATAATAGCTGATGGTTGAATACTTATAAGATATTTAGTATTATTTAATTTATGTCAAAAATTCTGCTACTTTTTGAGGATAGGTTTGAGCATAATAGTCAATGGGCAAGAGTTTCGGAATTTATTTCTAGTTTTTTAATTGTAACAACCTATTTAGGATTGCTATAACTAAATTGTTTATGATAAAAACGAGTATAAATCCCTCCTTTTTCTAATAATTCTATGTGAGTACCTGACTCTAAAATTTCACCATTTTCCATCACTAAAATCCGATGAGCACGCCGCACAGTTTCCAGTCTATGGGCAATAATAAATACTGTTTTTCCTTTCATCAATCTTTCTAAGGCTTCTTGTACTAAATATTCAGATTCAGAATCAAGAGAAGAAGTAGCTTCATCTAATATTAATATCCTCGGATTTTCTAATACTGCACGAGCGATCGCT
>JAKQYG010000150.1 GCA_023356515.1 Trichodesmium sp. MAG_R04
AACTGAAATAAGTTTAACTTTAACCCTATCTTTAAGATTTATACCTTTAGTTTTAGAGGAAATACAAAATTTAGTTCGTTCCGTTCAAACTAGAGCAATTAATTGGAAAAAACTAGGACTTCGACAAGCTTCTCAAGTGTGGTTAATAGTAATAGAAAGACTATTAGAAAATTTGCTATTACGAGCAGAGCAAATTGCCAGTGCAATGAAAGTACGAGGTTTTACAACTCCTGACCAGCATAAAGTACAATGGCATGATCTAAAGTTAAAGTTATTAGACTGGTTAGTATTAGTTAGTTTAGTGTTATTCTGGTGGGCTAGGTTGGCTTGGGGTGGACAAGGTTAAAACAAAATAATACACAACTTACCCATCCATATTAAATCATATAATATTTTTAGGGATTAAGGCCCCTTAATCCCATACTAGATTAGATAGATTGTTTCTGGTAAATCCTGATATTTTTATCTATCTATATAGGATATAAGCAATTATCTGGTATTGTGATATGGTGAAGTATAATTTTTCTAAAAAGAGCTGTAAAATGCTCAGTTTGAGTTTCTGATTAATATAAAAATCTAAAATAATAGGGTCTGTCAACAGACAGAGGCCACTAAACTATTTCCCAATTTTGTGATTATCTGCTGATTTTAAGCCTAAATGACCAACGAAACTTATATAAACCATCCTAATTTTGGCCTTTTATACAGGATTTGCTTAGTTGAGGATAAGCAAGAATTGTTGACAACGCTTTATGCTCAACGCTTCTTTTTTTTAGTGACCAATGAAATAGGTGGTATAAAATTTGAACCAGTGAGTCGCTCTGAAGCACGCTTAATAGTAGAAGTTCGTCTCCGCCAGCTACGTCGCAATGGTCAAAATACTGAATACCAAAAGCTCCAGCAAGTTCACAAAAATACTTTTCAATAGATAACTCCTTGGTTAGTTATCAAGTAGTTATCAAGCACTTCATGGAGGGAAAAAAATGATATTTGCCTTATAAATAACATAGTATAGTCCCTGAAAAGCCTATGCCTAATTCTTGTAATCAGCTCAGGAGTATGTAACTATAAATAAAATATTCTCAAGCCTAGAGATAAATATGGTTGAGTCAATTTATGAACGTATTACTAGCATTAGCTCTAGCTTACCTGAGTCAGTACGGTTAATTGCTGTAACTAAACAGGTATCAGTTGATACTATTCGTACTGCCTATGCAGCAGGAATACGAGATTTTGGGGAAAATAGGGTTCAAGAAGCAGAAGCAAAACAAGCTCAACTACAAGATTTACCAGATATTACCTGGCATTTAATTGGCCATTTACAAAATAATAAGGTAGTAAAGGCCTTAAAGCAGTTTCAATGGATCCATTCTGTAGATAGCTTGAAATTGGCAAAACGTCTCAATGCTTTAGCAGAAGAGTTTTCCTATAATCCTAATATCTGTTTGCAAGTTAAAATTTTGCCTGATCCTAACAAATATGGATGGAGTGTAACAGACTTAATAAGTGACTTGGCAGAATTAAATGAATGTCAAAATCTGAAAATTAAAGGTTTAATGACTATTCCACCCCAAGGATTAAATGATTTACAAACCCTATCGGTGTTTAAGAAGACTCAGAAGTTAGCTCAAGACATTAACCAAAGAAATTTATCTAATCTAAAAACCCAAGAACTTTCAATGGGAATGTCAGAAGATTATAATTTGGCCATATCTGCTGGTGCTACTATTGTAAGACTAGGTAGAGTTTTATTTGGCGATAGGAAGAATAAATAGACTAACACTGTATCTAAAACAACTTAAAAAGTAAGATTATACTACACTATGAATGGTTAACCAATGAGATTAGTTGAGAAACATATAATTAAAGCAAGTCATCAAGATTGGAAAAAGATAGATAAATTGTGTTTTCTTTCCAAAAATCTTTATAACTATGCTAATTTTTTGTTGCGTCAATCTTTGATTTTTAAGCAAACTTATTTAAACTATAATCAAATATATAACCAAGTCAAAAAGAGTCCTGATTATCGAGCTTTACCAAGTAAAGTAAGTCAACAAATACTAAAAATATTAGACAAAAATTGGCAGGATTTTTTTGCAGCCAATAAAGCTTATAAAGAAAACCCAAATCTATTTACAAGACGACCAAAACTTCCAAAATATAAAGATAAAATCAAAGGGAGAAATTTATTAGTATATTCTATTCAAGCGATTAGTAAGCCGAGTTTATCTCAAGGGAAAATTCAGCTCTCAAAAACAGATATAAAATTTCCAACTCAGGCACAGGCAGAAAATATTGTTTGTGTGAGAATAATTCCGAGATTAAAACAGTACATAATTGAGGTGGTGTATGAAAGACCAAACAAATCTACAGTAAACAATCCTAAAGCAGTGGCAGCCATCGATATAGGAGTAGATAATTTAGCGGCGTTAACATCAAACCAAAAAGGATTTACGCCCATACTGGTTAACGGACGGGTGCTAAAAAGTATCAATCAGTTCTATAACAAAATAATGGCAAAATTGCAGAGTAAATTGAAAGAGGAATTGAGGACATCAAATCAGATTCAAAGATTAACAGCTAAACGAAATCATCAAATATCAAATTATCTTCATGTCTGTAGCAAATGGATAATAAACTATTTAGATAAATGGGGAATTGGTCAATTAATTATAGGTAAAAATTCATTCTGTAAACAATGGGTAAATAATAGAAAAAAAAATAACCAATCATTTATAAATATACCTCACGCTCGTTTCGTAGAAATGTTAAAATACAAAGGAGAAATGGCGGGAATAAAAGTGATTGTAAGTGAAGAAAGTTATACATCCCTTGCGAGTTTTTTGTCATTAGATTATATCCCTACATATGGAGAAGAAAATGGGGAAAAATATGAATTTAGTGGTTATCGAGAATCGAGAGGAATGTATAAGGAAAAAGGCTCAAAAATCAGGATCAATGCAGATATAAATGGGTCGTATAACATAATGAGAAAAGTAATCCCAACAGTCTTTGATGGAGGGATAGAGGGTGTTGTAGTTCGTCCAGTTAGGATAACTCCTAATCAAGCTAAAAATTAGTTGATGTTATATTTGACTATCTTTTTAGTAACTATTGGTATTTGTTAACGAAATAGTATCGGAGAATTTTAATAGTGAACAGTCTTTTTTCCAAGCTAAAAGATTTTGTCGGACTTAACGAACCAGTTGAGTACGAATATGATTACGATGAAATGGAAGGAGAACAGTATCAAAGTGTTTATCCTTCACAACAGCAAACTCCTGCTGCTGTACCTGTTCAGGAGGAAAATCGTAGTAACCGCCGATTAAGAAATCGGGCCAGTACTACGACAGCAAGAACTGCTAACACAACAGGTACTACTGGAGTTGTTCAACAAGAATCTGGAATGGGATCGGTTATGAATAATGTAATTGGAATGCCGGGAGCTTTAAACGGAATGTCTGAGGTTGTGGTTTTAGAACCACATACTTTTGAAGAAATGCCTCAAGCAATTCGTGCCCTACGGGAGCGCAAGTCTGTGGTTTTAAATTTAACTATTATGGACCCAGATCAAGCCCAAAGAGCGGTGGACTTTGTAGCAGGTGGTACTTATGCTCTTGATGGTCATCAAGAACGTATTGGAGAAAGTATTTTTCTGTTTACACCAAGCTGTGTGCAAGTTAGGACCCAAGCAGGTTTAGTTAACGAAATGTCACAAACTCAACCACGTCCTCGTGTGACCACCCCTGGGTCTCAAGTTTGGCAACCTGAGCAAATTCAGATGATACAATAGCAAAGGAAATTTGGGTATGGGGTGAAATTTAAAATTAAAACATAGTTCTGTGCTTAGAGAATATTTTTGATTTTTAATGATATATAAAAATACCCATCCCCAATTCCTAGTTCATATATTTTTTATTTTTTTACTGGAAAAATGGCAACTATTAAGTTAGGTTTAATCGGTGGTGGGGTTATGGGAGAGGCTTTGTTATCCCGCCTAGTTCAACAAGACGTTTATCTACCCTCAGAAATTTTAGTTAGTGACCCGCAGCAACAAAGGCGGGATTTTTTGGCGCAAGAATATGGTGTGCAGGTGACTACAGATAATCGTCTGGTAGCGACAAGTACAAAGGAGGCGTTGTTGCTGGCTGTTAAGCCTCAAGTATTTAATAATGTAGTATCAGATCTGGGAGTGGGAGACTGGCAAGTTGCTAATCAGACTACTACTTCACCTCTGCTAATTTCTATTATGGCTGGTGTACCTTTACAAAAGTTGGAATCAGTTTTTCCTGGGCAACCTGTGGTTAGAGTTATGCCCAATACTCCAGCAATAGTGGGTGTAGGTATGAGCGCGATCGCTCTGGGGAAAAATATTCAATCCTCACATCAGGAGTTAGCTACTTGCATTTTAGCATCTGTAGGCCAAGTAGTAGAAGTTTCAGAAAGTTTAATGGATGCAGTTACAGCCCTATCTGGTTCCGGACCGGGTTATGTAACAATTTTTATAGAATCATTGACAGATGGGGGTGTCTGTGCTGGTTTGCCTAGAGCGATCGCTTATCAGTTGGCATTGCAAACTGTCCTGGGAACAACGGTTTTATTGCAGGAGTCTGGAATGCACCCAGCACAGTTGAAAGATCGAGTTACCAGTCCAGGGGGAACAACTATTGCTGGAATTGCTGAGTTAGAAAGTGCGGGTTTTCGTTCTGCTATTATTGAAGCTGTCCTAGCAGCAAAGGAGAGAGCAGAGAAGTTAGGAAATAGTTAACTCCCTATTAACTCTGAGAGCTCTGGGTTAAAATTCCCTAACTAATAACTTATAACCCACATCCTGCACGATAAAATGTAGTATAAAAATATAAGTTATAAAGTTAAAAATATAAACCTCTTTTAAAGTAGACATTTTAACCACGATAGGTATACCCTACTAGTTGTAATCCCCTGCTGTAATTTGCCAGGATTCGTTAGCAGTAATTTCGAGTAATTGTTGGTGATAATTTTTTAAAGTCGGACGATGCCCAACACTGATAAATGTTAAAGATGTTCCTTGCAATTGTTGATATAAAAGTTTCTCAGTTGATACATCTAAAGCACTGGTAGCTTCATCCAAAATTACATAGTTAGGTTTAGTTAAAAATAATCTGGCAAAAGCAACTCTTTGTTGCTCTCCCACCGACAAAACTTGACTCCAATTTTCTACTGCATCTAAACCATTAAATCTTTCTGCTAGTTGGGAAAGGTTTACTCTGTCTAAGACTTCCTGTATTTCTACATCAGAAATATTTAGATTGCTCTGAGGATATAAAAGCTGTTGACGGAGAGAGCCTAAGACCATATAAGGTTTCTGAGGTAAGAATAATATTTCATTTAATCTAGGTCGATAAATAACTCCTTTACCAGAGTTCCATAAACCAGCGATCGCTCTTAAAATTGAACTTTTCCCACTACCACTAGCTCCCATAATTAATAATCCATTTCCTGATGGTATTTTCAAGGAAAGATTTCTAACTAAAGTTCTTTGATAGTTGGGAGTTTTTAATGTTAAATGCTCTAAAGCTAGATCAGAATTTTTTACTGTATTAATAATTGATTCCCCTTCAGGAAGTTTAGGAGGTGATTTAATAGTTACAGAGAAAGTAGATAGGCGATTAATTCCAGCCGCAAATTCTGTAAGTCTATCCAATTGATTAATAATAACTGTCAAGGAGCTTAATATCACAGCAAAAGCTACTCCTGCTTGAGTAACCACCCCAATTTCTAATTCACCAGAAAGCACACGAGGACCAATAATTATAGATGGTAATGCCCAAGTAATAAACTCATAACCGTTTCTGAAAATATCCAAATATAATTGCCATTTAATTAACCGATTAAAATTATTAAAAACATCAAGAAATAGGTTATTTGCCTGCTGTAACTCCCGTTGTTCTCCTCTATAAAAAGCTATAGATTCAGCATTTTCCCGAACTCTAATTAAACCAAAACGAAAGTTAGCTTCTCGCTTCAGCTGTTCAAAATTAATCCCTATCAAAACTTTGCCAAATACCCCTGTCGTAATTACTGTGCCAACAACAGCATAAATAACTATAAAAAATACCAATGGTTTAGAAATTGACCATAACAAAGCACTAAAACCAAATAACTGAAATATAGCATTTAGGATAGTCACAAGAAAACTGAGAGATTGATCTGTAAAACTTTTAATATCCTGAGCAATACGTTGATCTGGATTATCAATTTCTGGGTGGTAACTAATTTTATAGAAAGAGCGATCGCCTAAATAACTTTTCATCAAACTATTAGTCATCCACTGCCGCCAAAAAATACTGAGTTTTTGTCGGATAAAAGAGTAGGAAGACACAAAAGGTACAGCAATTACAACTGTAACAAAAAACTGTATGATTGAAGCCCAGAATCTCTCAGAATCTTGAGCAGATAGTGCTGAAATAAATTCTGCTCGTTGATTTGTCAGAAATAGATTAAATATAGTGAATGTTCCTAGTAAAACAATGACCAGTAACAATAAACCCCTAGCCTGCCATTTATTTGTTGAGAACCAATAAGGTTTAGCAATTGACCAAAAATCTTTTAATAAATCTAAGTTAAATCCTTTTTTATTAAGCATATGTAAGCTATTTATAATATAATCATATTTTCATAGATAATGAACATTTTTTGACATCCTCTACAGGAAAAAGTTCAGGTCTTTATATATTAAAACATCTCATATAAAAGTAGTTTGTATAGTTTATTTATACCTACACTAAAAAAATTAATATTATCAGAATATTGTATCAATTTCTACAACAAAATTCCTGCAATACAAGCAGTCATAAAACAAGCAATAGATCCACCAACCATTGCTCTAACTCCCAATTTAGCTAAATCATGCTGTCGTGATGGTGCAATAGCACTAATTCCACCTATCTGTACGGCAATGGAACCAATATTAGAAAACCCACATAAAGCATAAGTAGCAATAATTTGTGACCGCTCTGAAATAACATTTACTATTTCACCTTTTTGAGTATTTTCGATCAGTGTCTTTAAATCTAAATAAGCGATAAATTCATTCAAAATTGTTTTCTTACCCAACAAGACTCCAACTTGACTACAGTCTCCCCAAGGTACTCCCATCAACCAAGCAACGGGAGCAAATAATAAGGAAAAAATCCACTCCAATGATAACTGAGGTAACCCCACACCAGCACCTATCCATCCCAATAGTCCATTTACCATTGCTACCAACCCTAAAAAAGCAATTAACATTGCTGCCACATTCACTGCTAATTTTATTCCATCTTTAGCACCTGTCGTTGCTGCATCAATAACATTTGCATAAGTCTGCTTTACTTCTACCTTTACAGTTCCTGCAGTTGAAGACTCTTCTGTTTCTGGCAATAATATTTTTGATATTGCCAATGCTGCAGGCGCTGACATTACGGAGGCTGCAATCAAATGTTCAGCAGGTACTCCAAAAGAAATATAAGCGGCCAATACCCCTCCAGCAACTGTAGCAAAACCACCTGTCATCACTGCATGTAATTCTGAGTTGGTCATCGTTTCTACGTAAGGTTTAATCATTAACGGTGCTTCTGTTGACCCCACAAAAATATTAGCGGAACAAGCGAGAGATTCTGCACCAGAAGTTTTCATAGTTTTCAGCATTATCCATGCAAATGCTTTGACTACTTGCTGCAAAATTCCATAGTGATATAAGATAGTAATTAATGAAGAAAAAAAGATAATTGTTGGTAGTATTTGAAAAGCAACAAAGTGTTCAAGATAGTTTTCTCCAAAAACGAATTTTGCCCCTGAGTCAGAAAATTTTAGTAACTGACTAACTATATCGGCAATCAATTTAAACACTGCTAAACCTGTTTTACTTTTTAAAATTAGTAGTGCAAATAATAGCTGCAAACCTATTCCCCAGAAAACAGGTTGCCACTTAATTGCATTTCTTTTTGCTGATAAACAAGTAGCTAAACCGACAAAAAATATTAATCCTAGTGCTGATATTAATCTTTCCACAATTAATTAGATGTCCTTTAATTTATTAGACTATGTTCTAAAATTAATCCTTATAATAACCTATTTAGCTCTGTAAGGACTTAATATGCAACGTTCTTAACTATCCCCCTCCCTAGACGGATGCATTATAGGTAAGTTCCTTAGATGCACAGGTTACAAAGGTTGATCTCTATCCTCAAACCCTACAACTTCAGATAAAGTATAAAGGGGTCTACCTTTTACTTCTTCATAAATTCGTCCGATATATTCTCCTAAAATTCCAATACTTACTAATTGTACTGCTCCTAAAAAGAAGATGGCCATTATAATAGTTGCCAAACCTGTTAATGGGGAATTTGGAGAAAAAATCCGCCAATATAATACGAAACAAGCCATCAATAAAGCTAAGCAAGCAGCAAATAATCCTAGATAAGTAGACAGTCGTAAAGGGACTTTAGAAAAAGATACTAAACCATTAATTGCTAAGGCTAAAGATTTGGCAAAAGTATATTGAATATTTCCAGCAAAACGAGGTTCCCTCTCAAATTTAATTGCTGTTTGTCGAAAACCAACCCATGCCCTTAAACCCCGAATATAACGATTAGTTTCTGGCATTTTATTCAAGATACCTACTACACATCTATCCATTAAACAAAAATCACCCGTATCAATAGGAATT
>JAKQYG010000151.1 GCA_023356515.1 Trichodesmium sp. MAG_R04
AACCCATTCTTTATCTGTTAAACTGCTTGAATATGGCATTTGCCTAACTCTTGTTTCGGATAATTGGCGATCGCTCTCTAGTATAACATTGGAGGAAAAAGATACCAAATGGGTTCTATATAGAAGCAATACGTAAGTCTTGATATTATATAGAGTAAGTATTAAGACTCTCTCTGTATTAGCCCTTCTTACTAGCTTCCCCTTGAGGATTTATCGAAATATAGCAAAGTGCCTTGGTATATTTACAATTTTTCTTTACTTCAGGCTTATTATACCCAAAATCAGCAACGCCACTAAGCAAAACTAATAATCATCTTAGAAAGCTTAATGCCTACTGGAAAAGTTAGATGTTCAACTTTGCATATAGATACCAAAGGTGCAGACAAGGTAATCTTGATTTGAGTTGCCAGTAAAACGCCCCTTGGAATACTGCAACGACACCAAACTATGCCATGACTAACAAAAACTGAACTATCTAAAAGCTTATCATTAACAGATAATCTCAGTTGAGAAAAATCTGCACCGTATGGAAATTCAATCATCATTAGCAAAACTAAATCAGAGCTTGGAAGCACATTTAAGTTAAGATAAATAGAAACCTTTTCTTGAGAACTCCAAATTCCATCTGGTTCATAAAAATGCCAATCACTACCAAGTATGGGGCGCATCTTTGAGTATTGAGTGAAGTCTAAAACTTCACCAAACTTATAGGGATTATCCTCTTGAGAGCCAGATATCTTAAATCCTACATTGGCTTTTTGAGTAATTTTATTCAAGGAAACATTAGAAATACCAAACAGGAACTTTTGACTATTGTTATCTATATTCAACTCCAGAGGAGACCTGGCCACTTCCGACTGAAACTCGATCGCTACTGGCAACATCAACCTAAATACCCGTGCTGGAATCACTACTGAACATTCAGTTAACTTAGAATCTGTAGCTTTGAGTTTCCCCACCAAACACCCATTGACAATAACCAGACAATTAACAGGAAAATCTGCATTTGCAACTGGTCTTATCGTCAAATTTAACTCAACATCATCCTCTGGCTGACTGTTTGGGAAAATAACTAACTTAGTCAAAGCATCTGTAGTCCAACACCCCCAATTATAATCTGTATCATAGCGATCGACAAAGACTAATTCGGCATTTTTATTGTCGGTTAGCTTTAACGTAGAACTAAAAGCGTAAACAGGCTGAATGGGTACATCAGGATAGAATTTAGACAAGGAATCTCGATGATAACTTGGATCTATCAAGCGCATCTTAGATGCCTTTAAACCTAGCAAACGATCATCATTATTACCTTGAATACTTTTTGGTGATGCAGGCTCGAAAATATGAAAGGTTAGGTCTAATAAATGAGATGAGTCGAGAAGATTAACAGGAATATCAACATAGTATTCTCGAAAGCGATCGTCATAAAAGTTCCAAGTCTTTAAATACTTTCCATTAGCCCATATCTGTACAAACACATGAGAATGTTTTGACTTAACTACATACGCTGCACACAAAGATTGGAGACGGATAAAATTGCTAGGTGGATTATCTATTTTAAACCGCAAGCTAGCAACATTGCCATCCGTCCAAGCTCCCCCCCAACTTTCCCTCTTAAACCAACCTTGAGTTTGATACTTAAGAACGCTATAGGGATGATCAAAATTCAGCATTTCTCCCAGAAAATACTCATACTCGTCCCCATTAGTTTGATAGGGAAATTTTAGTAGAGATTTGATTTGAGTCGCAGTATCAGACCACGTAGTGGGAATATAGCGATCGCGAATCTTCTGCTCGGCTGATTGACGAGCTTTTTGACTAGTAATATAAAATTTAATTGTATTGTACCATTCCATAGCATCTAGAGGATCAATTAACTTAGTTAAATCTGGTGCTATTTCAGGAACAGAAGAAATTTTAGAAGCAATACAAAACTTACCATAACGTAAACTTTCAGCTACAGGTAGTCCCCAACCTTCATACAAAGATGGATAAGCCGTAAACATACAGTTACGATATAACCAACTTAATTCTTCATCATTAATGCCCTTTAGAACTAAAATTTTTTCCTTTAACTTTGAATGTTCTAACAAATTTGCGAAATTGTCTGAGTTCCAGGAAAAGCCCCCAACTATTACCAGTTTTGGTAGTTTTTCATAACTCATATCCTCCACCAGTCGCATCCAAATATTGTAGAGAAGATGAGCATTTTTACGGTAATGAACCGCACCAACATTAAGTACAAAATTGCCTGGAGTTAGCTCTTTTAATAACTCTTGACTTTCCTTCCCTGCACCAAAGCTATCGTAATTTTCTAAAATCACATCTCCCAGTCTAAATACCATAATTTCTGGAACTTTCAAACTTTCCTGCTTGGCAAACTCTAGCAAATCCTTTTTCGTGTGTTCAGATATTGCAAAAATAAAGTCTGAATATTCCAATAACAACTTCAAATGAGGTAAGAATTTGGAATTATATCCTGGAGGCATCCACTCAGGAAATATTATAGGAATAATATCAGCACTAACAAAAGCAAGTTTGAGTTGATTACACTTACAAGTATGTAACAGAGAGTACACATAACCTTGGTTTTGCATCCAGGAACTACCCATCATAAAAACAACAGATTTTTCCTCAAACGTTGGCCGATGTATGAAATCTGGAAAAGATTCTATAGGTTGGCGAGCTACAGTAGTTAGTTGTTCTAAGCTAATTTGTTCCGGTGGTAGCACTTCAAAGTAATCTCCAGAAGGTGAGTTCCAAACTATAAATTTGACATGGTATGGCATTAGCTCAAATAAAGACTTAGCCAACATAAATTCAAGACGAGCAATACCAGACCAACGACCTGTATAGTTTGCCGAAGTTGTCAAATCAACGTAAATTGTGTTCGGATCGCAAAGCTTTGTTGTTTGCAAAGCTAAATTTGATGAAGTTGCCTTGCCATTCAAAACTTTTCTATACACTTCAATAGTCTTTTGAGTGTATGCTTTCCAGCTAAACTCGTTTTCCACATATAATTGTTGCTGTTTTCGTTCAGCTTCTTTTAGTGGATTTTGATAAGCACTTTCAACTGCTAATCTAATACTTTCCGGGTCCCCTGGATCGCAATATTGGGCATAGTTTTTGAAGTATTCTTGCTCGCTAGAGCGGTTACTGAGAACTAAATTAACTCCTCCTGCTGCTGCTTCTAACGCTGCCAGAGAAGCACCTTCAGACCAACTAGGCAAAACAAAAACTCGTGCTCCCGCGTAAGCAGAAGCTAGTATTTCACTATTTGGCTGTAATCTATCGACTATTTTCAGATTTTGATTACTAATTTGTTTAATTACTTCTAAATACTTACCTCCTGAATGACCTACTAAAACAATAGGTATATTCAAATCTCTCAAAGCATGAATTAGCATAAGCTGGTTTTTCCGTGGCTCAATTCGACCCACACATAAAACATAGTCTTTAACATTATATTTTTCTGCAAAAAGCTTGGAATCTACATTCCGAAAAGTAGAAACATCCACCGGGTTATGGACTATAGACGAGGCTCTAGGAACTGCACCAATAGCTTTTAATAGTTCTCGCTCTTTTTCACTTAATAAAATAGTACAATCTGCAATCTGAACCATTCTTCTAACCTTGGCAAAATATCCTGGTCTCGGTTCTGTAGAACTCCTATATTTGTTAGGACTAACTACATTAGCAGATCGCAATTTAGCTAACTGAATATCTATTTCTTGCGGGGTTGTCGCCGTGTCAAAAACTTTGACAACTTCTGAGGCAAAACCCTGAGTTTCTGATAAATCCAAAAAGATACTAGAAAGTACCAAATGTTTTCCACCGTATTTTGCCACTTTTAGTAAATCTAAAGCTGTATCAGGAGGCCAGACATTAAAAGCATGAACTAGGTCGTACTCCGAAATATCTGAAGCGGGATGACTAATAGATTTAGCTTGCACTCCCCGCATTCGCAAATGCTCTGCTGTTTTCGGAACCCTAACTGTAGGGCCTCCTTTGCTTTTGTATTCGTCACCGTGCATCGTCAAAGCTATTCTTGCCTGAGTTACCTTGGCCTCAAGGGGAACATAGGCAGACTTAGATGCTCCAATCGCTCCTGTTTGGCTTGACTTTTGGTAACATTCGCGGAAAACGGCATCGTGACCAGCAGCCCAATTATCCCATGTTCTATCTATAACTGATTTTCGTAGTTCCAGACGATGCTCTAAAACTTCTTTTAATACTCGTCGTAAATCCTGAGAATTTCCTGTCTCAAACTCTATGTGTGGATATTGCGAAACCCAACCCACCGCAGGGGCTATCACTTCCCTGCCACAAGCTAATGCCTCCAATACACACATGGGTCCGCCTTCATACAGGGATGGAACTAATATATAATCCATCGAACGGTAAAAATCAGGCATCTGATCATCTGGAAGGTGCAATCCAGGACAAGGCCAACCATCTCCCGTGAAATGCCACTCAATTTCGGGAATATCTAGAACATCTGCCACCAAATTTTCACCTTTACGTCCGGTGTGATATGTACGACCCACCACACCTATTTTGACTTTAGGGGTAAAACGCTCTAAATCAACACCGGGCGAGATAGTAGTTACATTGTTAATACCTTCTTTACGCAATAAATCTTCGTAAAGCTTAGACATACATACGCAATAATTAGTGTTCGCTGCGACATGAAAGAATCTGTCTCTTGTTTTACCGTGAGGCTCTAAATGGGTAAAAAAGCTAATTTCAAATGGTGATACTCGACCTTTCCAGGCTCCATAAGTCATATAGTATTGGATAGGCACATTGGGATTAACTTCTGTACTGTAGGTTACATATTCGTAACGACTAGCTATTTCTGCTGCTAACCTTTCGAGTATCCATCCCCTGTCTGATATAACTATGTGAACTTTTAACATTTAATGTCCTACTAAAAATTGTATTTAATCTAATATTTATGACAACGCACTTCGTCCTGTAGCTGGCTTAAAAAGAGTATCAACCAGGACGTACGCACGGGCACTACATGAGCGTGAGGGCGAATGCCATTCCCCCCTACATATGGCGTTTAAACGTTGATTTGCGTAAGTCCTGTCAACTACAGCCAAGTTGCTGCGTTCAATTCCAGATTCGTAAATTCTCTAGCCCACAAACGTTAAATCATCAGGGCTTCAACCGGATTGGATTTTCACAAATCATTTTAGTATTAGCCTGCTAATCATCTAGCAAATAACTTAACTCATTGGTATTTAATACATCAACTACCTCATCATAGTTTTCAATCATTTCTTTTTTAGAACCAGCTATTTTTTTATATGGAGTTTTAGTATTTCCTGTTATTATCAAGCCTAAGCATTGATATAACCTTTCCCTAACTTCATCTGACAGACTACCTTTAGCTATTTCCGAGTATTTAATTGTGCAGCTATTCTTGTATTTATCTAAATAGTTTTGGAAAAAACTTATTTCTTTTTGTCTGTATTTTAACTGCTCTACTATTTTATCTGTATTTAATCTAATACTCATATATTTAGGATTCTCTTCATGTGTATAACAAGCCTTTTTATTTTTATGAAGAACCTGCATAGAACATTCTGTTTCTAGTACATTATCTCTTATTAAATGTATTATTTTCATTTCATTTTCCTGTATAATATTCAGCAAGAAAGGCTTTTGTAATGGGCTTTGCCAACAAGGTGATAAATGACAAAAGGAATTGTACTTTATATCTATTATAAAGCTATTATTATTGGCCTGGACAGCTAAATATTTTATATACTGGTTAAATAAATGACGTATATTTTCAGGAGTAGGAATTGATAAATGTGGATTTTTATTAAAAATATCCCGACGAAATCTAAAAAAATTGTGTTTGGTAATATTATTATGGAAAACTTCCTTAAAATCAATAAGATTACCCGTTGACATCAATAAACTTCTCAAAAGATTTGTTCCACTTCGTTGAGTTGATATTAATACTATCATTTTTTTTGATATGTCTTGTAATACCAGTTTTTGATTATTTTGATTTTGCATTACACTGTTCCTTTATAGTTTTACTAATCTGTCAACAGGTTTATATATTGTCATTTTATTTTAGCATTTATTAATATTTTTTTCCTTTTCCTTATTTATTACCCAAAGCTCTCTTTCTCTCACTTGTATTTATGAGCCATATTTTTTATCCCACATTCCGCACTTCTTAATATTAAATTGATAAGTTTTATTTATCTATCGCCCCGAATTCTTTCCCTGAAAGCCTTATAGTTATGGGCCTTAAATTTTACTATTATAAAGAATTGTAACTAATTTTCTCATAAAAAAATTAGTTATTGATAAAATCTATTGATATTAAGTTCTAGAATAAAGTTTTTCCTATAAGTCTATTTAAAATGTAAATATACATAAAGATATATGAAGATATGCGGAATGTCGGTTTTATTCCTATGATTTAGATTGTTTTAGCAAGATTAAATCAAAAATATTTCCATAACAAGTCATATTTACAGGACTTACACACGGGCACTACATGAGCGTGAGGGCAAATGGCATTCGCCCCTACATATGGTGTTTTAAAGGTTGATTTGCGTAAGTCCTGATTTATTTAAATTCAGCTATTTATTGTATATTTTACTACTCTGGTGATAATGAAAACTTGCTGCATTAACCATCCCTTGACTTAAAAACATATTTGCTATAGAGTTATTTGACTTCAAACTAGCTTTAGAGTTTAACTGTTGACTATTTTCAAGAATAGTATTTTTTGAATTACTTGTTGAACTAAACACTCTCGAAAAAGGTCCGTATATCTCCATTAATTTGGGTAATTGTCGATGGTAATATTTCAAGTCAACATCAGCTTTCAATATTTTTTGATCGGTTAATTTTATCATTTTTGCTACAGTAAATACATAAATTTCATCAAACAAACTTAGAAGCTGTTTAAATTCTATGTTTTTATCATCAACCGATCTATGTATTGTGATTTTCTTAACACATTGCCATTGATTTACATAACTGAACAATTCTTGATTATTGAAAAGATTGGAATCATATTGTACATGAATAGATTGAATCGACTCCCTCTGTAAAATTTCCTCAAGTTGGTGGTAACATTGCACATACTTAGTCTTAGACATGGAACTAACTAAACTTTGACAATAATTATCTATTACTTCATTACCAGACAGACTGAATAATAAATGTTTAGGATAAATCTCTGCTAATAACTGTCTTTCAACAGACTCCCATTTGTACTTAGAAGCAACCCAATTTTTACCAGTTTCAGCTAGACTATACCAATAATCGTAATCATTTATCATTTGAATAATAGCTGACTTAATCTGTTGTACTGAGTAAGCTTTCCACTCACCACAATTACCCTTTAAAAATTCATAATAAGCTGGCTGCCAATCGTTACTGATTATAGGCAAGTAAAAACCACTTTCTAACAATTCTTGATGAACTTCTATATCAGAAATAATAGTAGGAATCCCCAAAGACATAGATTCTCTTGGAGTTAAAGACCAACCTTCGCCAGAAGATGGACAGATATAGGCATCAAGCTGACTGTACCATTGATTAATAAAATCATCAGAAAGTTTTCCCTCAGTCAGATTAACAAATGGCAATTTACTCCATTGCTTTTGTTCTGGCTTTAACCAATTACAATGAATAAATAGCTCTATCTTTTTCCCTTCTTGAAAAAGCTCTTCTACGCCTTGAATTAGCTGCTCTACGTTTTTGCGCTTGGCTGGACCACACAAATAGCCTAGCTTCAATTTACCAGGTTCCTTACTCATAGGCTCCACCCTTTTGCGCTTAGAATAGGCTAAAGGTAAAATACTAATAGGGCAAACTACACCAGAATCTTGAAAAGCTTTTCTTACATAGTTATGAGGTACAAATACTTCTGTAAAATTGTTATTAATAGCTTCAACCCAACTGGAAGGAATCTGACTGCTTTCAAACATTGTCAAAATGTAGTTAATATTGTCATTTTTAACCAAATTGGAATAATAATCCGCTCTTCCAGGAATAAAAACCTTTCCTTTGACTTGAGTAGTATCGGTTATCAATTGACCTAAAGCAGAAAAACGGCTAGCAACTACTCCTAAACCAGAAGGATCGCCTTGATGAGTATCTAAAATATATAGTGAATTTTTTCTAGGATTTTTCTGACTCCTCACTAATTCTAGTTTTTTACGGGATAGAGAAAAATCCGGTTTTAATTCTAAAGCACGACTGTAAGCATCCATAGCTTTGGTTAATTTACCTTGTGCTTGTAAAGCCTCTCCCAAACCGTGATAAGACTTAAAATAGCTGGGATTAACATCTATTGCACGACCGTATGCTTCTATGGTTTCATTTAACTTGCCTTTAGCTTGAAATTTTTCCGCTAAATTATGATGGGTTATCCACGGGTCTATTGCTTCCGATCTTAAACTACTCTTCCCAACCTTCTGATAAACCTCCCTCACCGACTCAACCCCAACCACCATTCTCCCAGACCCATCATCACACCTAATCACCTTCGCATCCCACTCCTGCTCCAGATCAAGCTCCTCAAACCTCCCCCTTCTCACCTCCAAAGGCACAACCCTATCAATCTCAGCCCGATAATCCCCAATACGCTCCCCAGACAACTGACCAACACGCCTCCGAAAAGCGCCCAAAGGA
>JAKQYG010000152.1 GCA_023356515.1 Trichodesmium sp. MAG_R04
TTTCAGATGCTAAAGCTTGTCGATTAAGTTCAGCTAAATTAGGATGGAGATAATCCTCGGTTAAAATAATCTTTAAATCTCCTTCATCAGCCACTTGAATCTGAAAAGACTTTAACAACTCAACGAAATATTCATCTGTTAGGGAACCTAATGTTTGGACTGTAACTTTAGTCGATTGTAATTGATCGTAAGCTTGGGATTGAGAAATGCCGAGATGATGGCAAATCATAACTAAATTAGAAGGTAATAATTCATTTTTTTCCAATAGGTATCCTTGTTTGTGTAGCTGAAAGAGAGCTTGTTGAATTTTAATACTAAAATTCAGAATCTCTTGGAAAAAATTAGGATTGTCTTGTGTTAAATTTTGGTCTTGTAGAATTTCTAATTGCAGAATATCGATAATTTCATTAATATTTCGTTGACCATTAATTACCTTAGCTAAACGATAATAAAGGGGATCTTGCAAACAGACTGATTCTCTTTCTGATATAAAAAATACTGTATCAGGTTCTATGATTTCAAGTAAGTAAGCCGGATTAAAATAAGGTTGATTGAACATTTCTGGCTAAAATTATTTTCTAGTTATAAGGGGCAATAATTGAGCGATCGCTTATCAACGCTTAACTGAATTCCCAACTCTCATAGATTAGATAAAAGTTGACTAGCAGACCCACCACTATCCATAGTAACACTTTCTGTGATTTTTATTTTTAACCCTTGAGGATCGATACCTGTCTTTTGCAGAATAGGGTAAAATTAAGTTAAGTTAGGAAAACTGTTTAGCTGGACTTTTGAAAAAAAATGAAGTAAAACAATCTATAATTATTATATAATTGGTTTTTTACCTGAAAATGCTAGCTGGTGAAAGAAACAACCTTGTCTTCCTTGCCACCATGTTTTGAAAAGTGGTGCCAAAAATTTGAGGACTTATGGAAAACTAAGGGTCAAAAGAAAAGGATTTCGTTATTACTTAGCTGGAGTTCTTGGAGAAAGTCAACGAAAAAATATTGCTCAAATGACTAACAATATTATTGGGGAATCCTATAATAATATATATCATTTTATAAGCTTTTCAGTATGGGATGAACAGTTATTTAATTTGATTTTTTTCCAAAAGTCTAGTTAACCCACATTCCGCACTTCTTAACATTAAATTGATAAGTTTTATTAATCTATCGCCCCGAATGCTCTCCCTGAAAGCCTTATAGCTATGAGCATCAATTTTAAAAATTATAAAGAATTGTAACTGATTTTCTCATAAAAAATTAGTTATTGATATTGAGTTCTAGAATGAAGGTTTTTCGTATAAGTCTCTTTGAAAATGTAAATATAAATAAAGATATATATTGTGAAAGAGACTTATAGCCCACATTCCGCACTTCTTAACATTAAAATGAAAATGTGGGTTTATATTTCTCTGGTTTTATTGTCAGGACTTAAGCATGTACGCTATATATAGCTTACTGCCATAATGAAGGTTATTTAACTTGAATAACTAAAGGTTTTTGAATAAAAAGATTTAGGCGATTTATGACGCAAAGCTCCCCTAACCCTTGAAGCTATAGTGAAGATCGTCAAAATTGTCATGCACTATATATAGCGCCTTTGCGTAAGCCCTGATTGTGCTTTCATTTCTAATAACCAACCTTACCCGCCAGAGCAAATATAAAGAAAATATTAATTATGGCTTTTCTATACTAAAAGAGATTACTATAAATAGTTGTAGGCTATAGGCTATGGGATTAAACTTGTTGGAACAGAGTTAAGGAGGCTTAACTTTATTAATATCTACATAATCACTTTTAGCATCTTCTACTAATGCTATGTCTATGCTCCTCCATTGGGGGTTAACTGTGGTACTAATTTCTTGCGTTGCTTTTTTTTGTATAGAGTAGCCACTGATTTTAGTGCTAACTTAGTTAATAACTGAATCTTTTTTCTCTAAAGGAAGATTGTTCAACTTAAAACCTACTACAGATAAAACTATCAGATACGTGCACTATGGTATTATCCTCCGAAAGTTTGCGTGAAACTAAACTGCAAAAGTTTCCTGAATTGGCCGAAAAGAAGCTATCAGAAAGCTTAGATTCTGATAAACTCCCTCAAGGTTCAGTTCTTCGATACATGCTGGCTCAAACAAAGATGATTTCTCAAATTATTTCCTATATATGGTTATATGCAGAATCAGAACCTTTGGCCAAGCAGGCTAGAAAGTGGTTTCAAAATCCTACAAAAGATTTTGATCAAATAGAAAACCCTACTTTTACAGATAAATTGCCTTCTTTAGCCCAATTAATGAGTGCAAAACCTCAAGACGAGACTAAGTACGGCAAATTTTTGAGTAAAGTTTTTCCTGATTTCAAAGATAAAAGCAACGGTTTTTATCAATTTCCGATCTTTAATAAGAAAGACATTCATTCTGGCATAGTAGTATTTAAAACTGATGCTGCTATTGCTAATGGGTCTATTCAAGATCCTACCCCTAACAGCCCTAATGTTTTGACGGTAGTGATTGCTTTTCCACCTTGCCCAAAATTTAGTGAAGCAACACTCACAAAAGAAGAATTATCAAGTTGGCTTAAGGACAGAGATAGTAGTAACTATACACCTTCTAATTCATATATTCCTTCTTGTAGTTCTTAGTTATAAAAATGGCCAATAATTTTGGTTTAAAGTTTTATTTTTATCTACAACTTAGTGTTCTTTAGCAACCCTAAATCATTATTATAACTTATGCAAAGATACTAATTGTAGTCTAATAGACTTTAGATAGTGAGAGTTAATTCAAAGAAATTATCATATAAAGATTACATGATATTCACTCTGTCAAAGATTGAAGATTTTTTTCAGAATGAATGATAATCATTGTGATTGAGGGTGCGGGTCAGTGATTGCTTACTTGTACCCTCGAATTATGTTGATTTATTTTTCAAGTTAGATAGAGTTTGCTGAAAAATATGTTGATGCTTTTATGATTAGTCAGCAAGCCCTAGATAGTTCAGAGAAACTTTCTTAAGATTTGTATACTAACTCCAAGCTCCTCCAAACGTTTCTGTTTATATACCTTTAAATTTTATTATATAGGGAAAAACTTTAGAGCCAACTAACCCAAGTATACTACAGTTATGCTAGAAAAAAATTTATTTGTCAAGTCCTGGATATTCATTATCCTAAGATAAGATTTAGCTTGGTTTTGATCGGATCTAACTTGTATCATTGAACTAAAAAGTCCGCTGTCTAAACATCGTTAGTTCTGGCAAACTTTCATTTAAGACTTTAGGTTGTATTATGGCATTTAAAACTAAAAATTTCCTTGGAAATTATGATAAATTCATCTCAGATAAACATAAACAGAATAAAAAGAATATCCTGTTTAATGGGGAACATTCTGATATTTTGGAAGGCATTAAGAACAAAAATTATCAGATAATTGAAAAAATCTATGAAAATGCTAATTCCTTAGTTTATAGAGCCATCCTAAAGCCAAACAATCAAGCTACCATTCTCAAAATCCTCAAAGGAAACTATCCTACTGTTTCTGAACTTACCAAGTATAAACAAGAATACGAAATTATTTGTTCTTTGAATGTAGATAGCATCATTAAAGCTTATAAACTACAAAGATATGATAATAGCGTAGTAATGTTTTTAGAAGACTTTGGCGGTGTACCTCTTGAATTATTAGTATCTAAAAAGCGATTAAGCTTAGAAAACTTTTTGACTATTGCCATTAAAACAACTGAAGGTTTAGCAGCAATTCATCAAGCTAATATCATTCATAAAGATATTAATCCTTCTAATATTCTTTATAATCCTCAAACAGAACAACTAAAAATTATTGACTTTAGCATTTCTACCCGTTTACCCAAAGAATTTCTAACATTTCTTCCCCCTCATAAACTAGAAGGAACTTTAGCATATATCGCCCCAGAACAAACAGGCAGAATAAACAGAGGAATAGATTATCGCAGTGACTTTTATTCTCTTGGTGTGACTTTTTATGAACTTTTAACTAATCAACTTCCTTTTGAAACAACTGACCGAATAGAGTTAGTTCATTGTCATATTGCACAACAACCTTTACCACCCCATAAAATAAATCCTCATATTCCTAATTTTGTATCTAATATTATAATCAAATTGTTAGCTAAAGCTCCAGAGGAAAGATATCAAAATGCTTTAGGAATTAAAGCTGACTTAGAAATTTGTCTGAATCAATTAAAGTCTCTAGGAAAAATTTATCAGTTTACCTTAGGAAGTCAAGATATTTCTGAAAAGTTTCAAATCCCCCAAAAACTATATGGTAGAGAAAAGGAAGTAGCTAAACTTTTAACCGCATTTTATAGAGTGACTCAAGGAACAACAGAAATGATTCTAATTTCTGGTTATTCAGGAATTGGTAAATCTGCTTTAGTGAATGAAATTCACAAACCCATTACAAAGCAACGAGGACAATTTATTAGGGGTAAGTTTGAAAAATTACAGCAAGATATTCCTTATTCAGCTATTTCTCAAGCTTTTCAAGACTTAATCTGTAAACTACTAAGTGAGCCAGAAATAACCCTAAAGACTTGGAAAAAGAAAATTCTAGAAGCTTTAGGAAATAATGGTCAAATTCTGATTGATGTAATTCCTGAACTCGAAAAAATTATTGGGCAGCAGCCACCAGTTGAAGAACTAGGCAGACGTGAAAGTCAAAATCGCTTTAATTTATTTTTTACAAGATTTCTGGATATTTTTTGTAAGAAAGAACATCCTTTAGTGATCTTTATTGATGATTTACAATGGGCAGACTTACCCTCTCTAAATTTAATTGAGCAATTAATGTTAAATTCTGACAACCAATATTTACTGATGATCGGGGCATATCGAGATAATGAAGTTAGTCCCACCAGTTCTTTGGTAAATAGCTTAGAGAAAATTAAGCAAGCAAATGCAGTTAGGGAAATTACCCTTTACCCCTTAAAAGTTAACCACATCAATCAATTAATTGCCAATACCTTAAGTTGTAGCTTAGAGGTTTCAAAACCTTTAGCTGAGTTAGTTGGAGAGAAAACAGGTGGTAATCCTTTTTTTCTCACTCAACTGCTCTATTCTTTGTACCAAGAAAATTTATTAGTATTTCAAGCGCCTCAATCCTTGATTGATACAGAAAACAATCAAAGATGCTATTGGCAATGGAATATAGAGCATATTAAAAGTGTTTCTATTACTGATAATGTAGTTGAATTGATGGTAAGTAAAATAGAAAAATTTCAGCGGAAAACTCAAAATATTCTCAAATTAGCGGCTTGTATTGGTAACCAATTTAATTTAGAAATTCTTTCGATTATTAATGGAAAATCTCAAATAATTACTGCTGAAGAATTAGAATATCCTATTCAGGAAGGACTAATAAATCCTTTGGATAATAACTATAAAATTCTTTCACTTTGGGATACTGAAGAATTATTAAATAAGCTTTCAGAAAACTATTTGGAATCGACCAAATCTATCAGCTACAAATTTTTACATGACCGAGTACAACAAGCTGCTTATTCTTTAATTCCAGAAGATGAGAAAAAGCAATTGCATTTACAAATAGGTCGTCTACTACTGAGAAATATTGGAGAAGATGAGTTAGAAAATAAGATTTTTGATATTGTTAATCAATTGAATCAGGGATCAACCTTCATTACCGAGCAGTTAGAAAAATATGAATTGGCAAAATTAAATCTTCAAGCTGGTAAAAAGGCCAAAAATTGCACTGCTTATCAACCTGCACTGATCTATTTAGAAACAGCCCTCAAACTACTCTCATCAGATAGCTGGAAAATTCAATTTGATTTAACTTTAGAAATTTATACAGAAACCGTAGAAGTTGAATACCTAAATGCTCAATTTGATCGAGCTGAAGCTTTATCGTCCATTGTGCTTCAAAAGACTAAAGAAATTATCTGTACTATTAAAATTTATGAGTTAAAAATTCAATCTTATTATTCTCAACTTCAACTACAAAAAGCTATAGATACTGCTCTGGAAATTTTAAGTAAGCTAGGTATTGTTGTCTCTTCTGATATTAGTTTAGTTCAGGAAAAAGTAGCTCAAGAAAAAAAGCACATACAGTCATTGTTGGGAGATAAATCTATTGCTGAATTAGCAGAGCTTCCAAGGATGACTGACCCAGAAAAACTTGCTGCTATTCGGTTATTAATGAGTATAGCTACTTCTACCATTATTTCTAATCCAGGACTGTTTAATTTAGTGACTTTAACCAGTGTTAGTCTTTGTATTAAATATGGGAACTCACCCTTAGCAGCTAAGGTTTATGTTTTTTATGGGCTACTTTTATGTGGAGGGATGCAAGATATTGATACTGGATATGAGTATGGAAAATTATCGTTACATTTATTAAATAGGTATAATACTGATGAAGTTAAACCATTTGTTATTCATCACTACTATGGATTTATTCGTCATTGGAAAGAACCTTTTAAAAAAATACTTCTCAAAGATTTTGAAGATACAATTCAAATGGGAATGGAATTGGGAAACATTAGTAGTGTTGGTTACAATATTATCTCTCATTTTCTCTTCTCAATTTTTAAGGGTTTGAATTTAGAAGGTATTAAAGCAAAGTCTCAAGTTTATAGTAATTTAATTCTAAAATTAAGACAAGATTATGAATTTTACTACTATGAAGCTTGTAAAAAAATGGCTTTGAATTTACTACAAGAACATCAAAATCATGAATATCTGCTATTTAGAAAATCTCAGGAAGAAGAAGCAAATTTAATACAGTCTTGGATTGATGCTGATAACATATGGCTGGTGTTTATTTATTGCTTAAGTAGAACTTTTATATGCTACTTCTTCAAAGATTATAACATAGGATTAGAAACAGTTTATTTATCTGAAAAATATGGGGAATCTACTTCGGCTTATCTAGTTTATCCCCAGAATATTTTTTACTCTTCATTAACTCTTTTAGCTACTTATCCTCAAGCCGATAGCGAACAAAGAAAAATGATTCTAGAAAAAGTTGAACAGTATCAAACAAAGATTTTTTCTTTTCAAAAAAATTGTCCTGAGAACTATGAAAATAAATATGATCTAGTAGCAGCAGAAAAAGCAAGAGTTTTAGGAAAACATTGGGAAGCACAAGAATTTTATGAAAAAGCGATTCAAGGTGCAAAAAAATATGAATTTCTCCACGAAGAAGCTTTAGCTTACGAACGAGCATCTGAATTTTATTTAGCCCTTGGCTGGGAAAAAATTGGTAAACTTTACTTAAAAAATTCCCATCATTGCTACAATCGTTTGGGAGCTTTAGCTAAGGTTAAACGGTTAGAATTAGAATATCCCCAGTATTTATTAGGAGTGGCATATAAAACTAAATCAAAAGGTATTAATACAACGATCTCTACAACAGGAAAGAATGGAGAAAATCTCGACTTAACTACTGTTATTAAAGCCTATCAAGCAATTTCTGGTGAAATTAAGTTGGAAAATCTCTTGCACAATTTAATGAAAATTTTGATTGAAAATGCTGGGGCACAAAGAGGTTTTTTGATTCTCAAAAATGAAGGTAATTGGGTTATTGAAGCTGAAGGAACAATAGATAGCAACCAAGTTACTATTTTACAATCAATTCCCATAGAATTTGTCGACCCAGAAACATCGATTCCTGTTTTACCAACGAGGATTATCAATTATGTACTCCACAGCCAAGAAAATATTGTACTCAACGATGCTACCCACCAAGGACAATTTATTAATGACCCTTATGTTATTGCCAGACAAAGTAAATCAATTCTCTGTACTCCTCTAATTAATCAAAGTCAATTAAGAGGAATAATTTATTTGGAGAATAATTTAACCACAGGTGCATTTACTTCAGAACGAGTCGAACTTTTAAGTATACTATCTGCTCAAGCAGCTATCTCTATTGCCAATTCAAGACTTTATTCGCAAGTCAGGGAAAATGAAAATAGGTTGGCTCAATTTCTCGATGCTTTGCCAGTAGGTGTGGCAATTATAGATGCTGCTGGTCATCCCTACTACTTTAACCAAGTTGCCAAGGAATTATTGGGCAAGGAAGTAGTATCAGATATCACATCAGAACAAATTGCATCAACTTATCAGTTTTATAAAATTAACACAAATCAAGAATACCCAACAGACGAGCTGCCTATTATCCGAGCTTTACAAGGGGAAAGTTTGACAACGGAAAATATTTATGTTCACAAAGGTGAGCAGATAATTCCTCTGGAAAGTTTTTCTGCTCCTATTTATGATCAACAAGGAAAGATTATTTATGCTATTAATTCTTTTATAAACATTACAGAACGGAAAAAAGCTGAAGTCGCTCAAAAACGTTTTACTAACCAACTATTTGAACTTAACATGGCTTACGAACGCTTCGTTCCTAGAGAGTTCATTGAATTATTGGATAAAAAAACCATTATTGATGTAGAGTTGGGCGACCAAGTACAATTAGAAATGTCAGTTTTATTTTCCGATGTTCGTAATTTTACTACGATGTCGGAAGCCATTACTCCCGAGGAGAATTTTCGCTTTATTAATTCCTTTTTCTCATGTATGGAACCGGCAATTTTAGAGAATCAAGGTTTTATCGACAAGTACATTGGCGATGCAATAATGGCTTTATTTTCTG
>JAKQYG010000153.1 GCA_023356515.1 Trichodesmium sp. MAG_R04
AAGCTGGTGAAACAATAGAAGATTGTATTAAAAGGGAAGTTTTAGAGGAGTTGGGAATTGAGGTTGCACTAGAAGAGCATTTAATTACAATAGAGTATAATTATTCTGAAATTAGAGTCACGCTTCATGTATATCATTGTCGTTACTTGCGCGGAATACCAAAAGCTATAGAATGTGATGAGTTTAGATGGATAATATTAGATGAGATAGATGGATTTACTTTTCCCGAAGCAAACGAGCAAATTATTACTGCTTTAAAGAAAATATCAATTTGAGTATATTGATTTTGAACATATGATTTCCAGAAGAGTACAAAGTTCTTCTAAAAAAATGATTTGCTTTCAATACTGAAGGTCTTACTGAACAAGCTTTACAACACCTACAGTTTTTGCGAGAGATTTTCTAAGGTTGAGATATCTGAAAGCCTTAATTTATAGGAAATTCTCTGATAAAAGTTTATTTTCTTGTATAACTCCATCTTCAAGATTAACTACTCTATCAGCATAACTAACTATCCTAGGGTCGTGAGTTACTATTAGCACAGTACAACTACTTTCTTTAGCTAGCCGACGTAGTAACTCAATGACTTTATTGCCACTATGAGAGTCTAAAGCTGCTGTTGGTTCATCAGCCATGATGATCCGAGGGTTTCCAGATAGGGCACGAGCGATCGCTACCCTCTGTTTTTGGCCACCGGATAAATCCCGTGGATGTAGTTGAGCTTGAGCAGTTAAACCAACCTGTTCTAAAAGTACCATTGCCTCATGTCTTGCTGCCTTACCTTTGATACCCTTCATATTCAGAGCCACTTCTATATTTTCTGCCGCTGTTAATGCAGGGAACAAGTTAAATCCCTGAAATATAAAGCCAATATTATGAAGTCTAAACTTAGCTAATTGATGTCTAGACATTTTTGTAATTTCTTGCCTCAAAAGACATACTCTGCCAGATGTTGGTGTTAATAATCCTGCTAAGATTGACAGCAAGGTAGTTTTACCAGAACCAGATGGCCCCATCAATAGTTGGACATCACCTTTCTGCACTGTCAAGTCAATATTCTTGAGTACCTGGTAAGACTGCTGTCCAGTTTTGTAGGCCATTGTTACCCCAAAAGAAGATATTGCCGTTGTTCTTAAGTTAGCAACATCTTTAGGATTAAAAAGATATAGGTTTTTAGCTTGAGTGGTAGCAGCCATGTAAATATCGAAAGTACTAATAAGTGTGAATTTTGGTGACATATTCCCACACTAAGCTGATGCTATAGCTATAGTGTGGGCTTCTCGCTTCAGAGTCTCGTTATTCCGCCGGACTCCACGAGCTTTAAGGACAAAATGCCCTACCGCCCTGTTTTTTATATTTATCCCTGGGTTTAGATCACGATATTTTACTATACCGCAGTGCAGACAAGAATGAGTTCTTTTGGATAATTCTTTGGGGACTTTTTGACCAAAGTACGGACAATCTTAAGTGGTATGCGCTCTGATTCACAGTTATAGTTTTCACTCCAGCATTTCCGGCTTTGACAACAAGAATAGAATAGACAGGAATGGACCCCCAGATCGTGTCATTAATTAACTTGCTTAACCAGCTTTTGATAATAAATCATTGGCTGTTTTAAAATGAAAATCTTGACCTTTATTGGGAACTTTTTTATGTTGTTTGCTTATTGAATATAATATGAGGGGTCAATTTAAATTTAATGGCCTTTGGCCAAAATATAAGCTGAGACAATTTAATTATATTGTATTTTGAGCTTACTAAGTTTTCAGGTAATTGAGAATACTTATAACTTAGAAAATTTATAATTTTTAAGGTTTTCTGTTAAGATTAACTGTTATAAAAAATTTCAGAATTAATTAAAATTGCTATATAGCTCAATATTTTTATGATGGCGACGTTTTTATTAGAAATTGGTACAGAAGAATTACCTGTAACTTTTGCTTCTGAAGCCATAAAACAGTGGCAAGAAGTTATTCCCACAACTCTCACAGAAACATACTTGACAAATGATGCAGTTAACATATACGTTACACCTAGACGTTTAGCTGTGATCATTGACGGTTTGCCAATTAAACAACCAGACCGAGAAGAAGAAATTAAAGGACCTCCGGCAAAAGCAGCTTTTAAAGATGGTAAACCTACTAAAGCAGTAGAAGGATTTATTAAAAAACAAGGAGTAAAACTTAATAATCTAGAAATACGTTCCACAGAAAAAGGTGATTTTGTTTTCGTCAATAAAAAAATTCAGGGTAAACAAACAGCAGCAATTCTAAAAGAATTAATACCAAAATGGATTGATAAACTAGAAGGTAAAAGATTTATGCGTTGGGCAGATGGAGATATGAAATTTCCTCGTCCTATTAGATGGTTAGTAGCATTATTCGATGATGAAATATTAGGGATAAATTTAGAGAATGGTTCGGAGAAAATTACAGCCGATCGCTTTTCTTATGGTCATAGAGTTTTGCATTCTAAACCAATAGAAATATCTCAGGCAAAAGATTATGTAAAAGAGCTAAGAAAAGCATACATTGAAGTAGACTATCAACAAAGAAAAAGCAAAATTGAACAACAAATACAAGCAGCAGCTAAAAAAAATCAAGGAAAAGCAGAAATTCCTGCAGAACTATTAGCAGAAGTTACAAATTTAGTAGAATGGCCTACAGCAGTAGTTGGAAAATTTGATGAAGAATTTTTAATTTTACCTGGGGAAGTCACAACAACAGTAATGGTGAAACATCAACGTTACTTTCCTGTTTTAAAATCTACAAAAACTACTAAAGAAATAGAGTTATTGCCATATTTTATTACCATTTCTAATGGAGACCCAGAAAAATCAAAGATTATTGCTAAAGGAAATGAAAAAGTAATTAAAGCGAGATTAGCAGACGGACAATTTTTCTATAAAGCAGATTTAGCTAAACCATTAGAAAGCTATTTGCCTGAGTTAGAAACAGTTACATTTCAAGAGAAGTTAGGCTCAATAGGGGAAAAAGTAAAACGTATTGTTAATATAGCTAAGTTAATTGCTAAACAGTTACGAGTCAGTAAAGCAGAATGCCAAAATATAGAAAGAGCAGCTCTTCTTTGCAAAGCCGACTTAGTAACTCAAATGGTTTATGAATTTCCTGAATTACAGGGAGTAATGGGAGAAAAATATGCTCGTGCTGGTGGAGAAACTGAGGCAGTGGCTACTGCAATTTTTGAACATTATTTGCCTAGAGGTGCAGGGGATATTTTACCCAAAACTATTACTGGTCAAGTTATAAGTTTAGCAGATAAACTTGATACTTTGGTAAGTATTTTTGGATTAGGAATGTTACCCACAGGTTCTGCTGATCCTTTTGCTTTACGTCGGGCAGCAAATGCTGTAGTTAATATTACTTGGTTAGCTAATTTACCATTAAATTTACATCAGTTATTAAAAGAAATTGCCGCAGATTTTGCTAAAACTTATTCCCAAACAAACTCAGAGTTATTAGCACAGTTATCTGGCTTTTTTTTCCAGCGAATTAGAACTAATTTGCAAGAGGAAAAAAATATTGATTATGATTTGGTAAATGCGGTTTTGGGAGATAATGATTCTGAATATAAGGAAAGGGGATTAAAAGATTTATTAGATGTGCGTAATCGGGCAGTTTTCTTGCAAAATATTCGGCAAAATGGTTCGCTTAAGCAAATCTATGAAACTATCAACCGTTCAACTCGTTTAGCTGCTCAAGGGGAGTTGAATAAAATACAAATTATGCCTGTAGAAGTTGTAGATTCAAAAATTTTTAAAAGTAAATCGGAATTAGCTTTTTATAATGCTTTAGTTGAGTTAGTGCCTCAGACAGAAATGTCTCAAAAAACTAGAAATTATCAACAGTTAGTTGATGCTTTAGCTAAAATAGCCCCCACAGTTAGTAATTTCTTTGATGGGCCTGAAAGTGTATTAGTAATGGACCCTGACCCTAAAATTAAACAAAATCGCTTGAATTTATTGGGTTTACTCCGCAATAATGCCAGGGTATTAGCAGACTTTGGTCAAATAGTTAAAAATTAAGGTAGAAGCTATAGGTAACTATTTTAAAATGTATATTAGTAAGCTAGAATTTAGAACTTAGAAGAGTTTTTTCTCTGAACGAGGCATACAACAATAAGTTGTTTAAATACACAAAAACTTAGGATGAGTTAAATGGCCAATATAGCATTTGAAGCATGGCTTAGGATATTGCTAAACATTGAAATTCACTCATAGTTTATTTCTAAGTCAATATGGGTCAGATAAGACTACAACTCATAAGGTATGAAACCATTAGATGGACTGTTTAGATTACAGAACTGCAAAAAATCCTTAACAGAAGCGTATTAACTGGTGGCCTCCTGACTTTTGCTATGCATCTATATAAACAGGATCCTCCCAGTATCCTGTAAAATCCAAAATAATAAGACCTGGAAATTTGTTCTTCTACAAAAATTTACTATGTCAAAAGCTCATATTATTGGTTTAGGAAAATCTGGCGTTGCTGCCGCGCGACTGCTGAAAGAAAATGATTGGGAAGTTGAATTGAGTGATCAGAATACTTCAGACTCCTTGCAGCAAAAAGAACGGCAGTTAGCTCAGGAAGGTATTGCTGTTAAGTTAGATTATTTATTTGAACCAGAAACCTCTTTAGATTTAGTTGTTGTTAGTCCCGGTGTACCATGGGATTTACCTGCATTACAAAGGTCTAGAGAAATTGGAATTGAAACGATAGGGGAAATGGAGTTGGGGTGGCGGTATCTCAAGTCTTCTTCCTGGGTGGGTATTACCGGTACCAATGGTAAGACTACCACTACTGCTTTAACTGCTGCGATTTTTCAAACTGCCGGATTATCTGGTTCTGCTTGTGGTAATATTGGCTATGCTGCTTGTGAATTAGCTCTACAAAAGACTCCAACAGATTGGGTAATAGCAGAAATAAGTAGCTATCAAATTGAGTCTTCTAATACTTTAAGTCCACAAATTGCTGTATGGACTACTTTTACTGCCGATCATCTTAGTCGTCACTACAATCTAGAAAATTATTTTAATATTAAAGCTGATTTGTTAAATCGCTCTGAAGTACAAATTCTTAATGGTGACGACTACTACCTCCGTCAAAATACAGCACATCTTTGGAATAATCCTTATTGGACAAGTATTCAGGGAAAAGATAGTTTACTGGGAGATGTGACTAAAGGAATTTATCTTGAAGATGGATGGGTAGTAGGGTTTGGGGAAAAAATAGTTTCTGTAGAGTCCCTACAAATGTTGGGAAATCATAATCAGCAGAATTTATTGATGGCAGTGGCAGTGGCAAAATTGGCAGGGATAGAAAAGGAGGCGATCGCTGAAGCAGTAAGAAATTTTCCAGGTATTCCCCACCGTTTAGAATATGTTTGCAGATGGAATGGAGTAGATTTTTTTAATGATAGTAAAGCTACAAATTATGATGCTGCAGCAGTAGCTTTAAGAGCTGTACCGGGACCTGTCTTACTAATTGCTGGTGGTCAATCCAAAGAAGGCAATGATAATGATTGGTTGCGACAAATTAAGGAAAAAGTTATTTTTGTTTTGTTAATTGGTAGTGCTGCTCAGTTTTTAGCTAAGAGATTACAAAAGATTAATTTTCGTAATTATGAAACAGTAGAAAACATGCAACGCGCAGTAATTAGAGGTGCAGCATTATCGAAAACATATGATGCTAAAGTTGTGTTATTATCTCCTGCTTGTGCTAGTTTTGACCAGTATCAAAATTTTGAAGAAAGAGGAAACAATTTTCGCAAGTTATCTTTAGCGTTAAATCAGAAGAAAAAATAAGTATTAGAGAGGTTATTTGGGACAGGGTAAGCTCATTTTAATCAGTATAAAATGTACTTGACAAAAAAAGTAAAATATACTACTGAGGCTATCAAGAGACTAGAATCTAAAAAACATCACGGTTTTATAATCATGGAATTAGAATATGTCTCAGGGTTTTGCCACCCTAGAACCAGTTCAAAAAGCTCAAAGCTATAACAAAAAAGAAAAGGGATATCTAGCATCGATGTGATGAAATTCAAAACAATTTATTAAGCTCTATTTAAGGAGCAGAAGATCCCAAAGTGCTAAGAACTCAAAATCCCAAGAAAAATGTTTAGAACAATGATAGGACTTACGCAACGGCACTAATTGTAGTGATAATATCTTGAAAAAGACAAATTTATGTACCATATATAGCGGTACTGCGTAAGTCCTGAATGAGTTTAATCCATAATCCGTTCAATTAATATTTATAAATATAAAATTCAAATATAGCAAAGTTTCTGGTAATTAGTATTACCCCTAAAAAATGTGCTACTAGAACTATTATTATTGACAACTTTAGGATTTTGTGGGAGTTTTGGTCACTGTGTCGGAATGTGTGGTCCTCTGACTGCTAGTTTTTCTCTTACTACAAGGTCACCAATTTCCACTAGCAAATGGGGTCAATTTCAATTTCATAGTCTACTTAACTTTGGTCGCCTCTGTAGCTACACACTGACAGGTGCAGGTATTGGGGGGCTAGGTTCTGTATTAGTGGCAAGTGGTCATTTAGCAGGTATTGATAGTGACCTGCGACGGTGGTTAGCAATAATTACAGGTTTAATGCTGATCTGGTTTGGCCTGGCAAAAGTGCGGCCACAATTCTTGCCAAATTTACCAATATTTCATCCTTTGAAAAAAAGCAACCTACATAACCGCTTAAGTTCGGTCATGGTAAACCTTTCTATGGAAAACAAATGGTGGACTCCTGCCTTACTAGGATTAGTTTGGGGTTTTATGCCATGCGGTTTTTTGTATGCTGCTCAAATAAAAGCTGCAGAAACTAGTAATATTTGGTTAGGTGGAGTTAATATGCTTGCCTTTGGTGTAGGAACGTTACCCTCCATGTTAGGAGTGGGAATGTTATCATCTTTTTTCAGTGCAGATAAACGCAGTCAACTATTTCAAATGGCAGGTTGGGTGAGTATTTTTGTTGGCATCATGGTGGTCATGCGGAATGGTGATATGATTGACTATACTGGTCATGCTGCAATATTTTGTTTGATTTTAGCTTTGGTGGCGCGTCCCCTAAGTCGGTTTTGGAATAAACCTCTACGTTATCGTCGTGGTTTAGGTGTCGGAGCGTTTGTATTGTCCATAGCCCATACAGGGCGAATGTTAGACCACAGTTTAAATTGGAATATTCAGGCAGTCTCTTTTATGTTGCCTCAACATCAGTTAGGAATATGGACTGGTGTTATCAGTCTGGGATTAATGTTACCATTAGCATTGACTAGTTTTGATGGAGCAGTGAAATATTTGGGTCGGTGGTGGCGAAGGTTGCATTTATTGAGTGTACCAGCGTTTGTATTATCTGGGGTTCATGCAGCAGCAATGGGTTCCCACTATTTGGGTTCCTTGGAATGGAGCATGGAAAATCAGTTGCGAACTTTGGTTTTGGGGATGATAATATTAGTTGTATTCCTTGTGCGATCGCGTCGTTTTTGGCATTTATTTTCTTGGCAACAATGTTATACACCTCCACTTCAGAAGTAGGTACGCAGATAGACTAAATATTTAAGTTATAGTATTCTTCAAGCTGAAGAAGTTAGTTAGTATTTGGGGTTAAATTGCATGTAACCTCCCTACCTTACCTCAACGCAAACGCAATAGTAAAAAAAAATTGGAGTTCAGACATAATGAAAATTAGTCTCGCAATTTTACCGTTAACTTTGATGTTTTCTCTTGCTACAAAAGCAGAAATAATTAATCATAAACTACAAAATAAATTAATGCCTACTTATGCTCATAATGTAGAAATTCATCAAGACATAGCTTGTACTTTTCACATTACACCTAATCATAATCCGAAAGTTGGGAAATCTTCTTTAGCTTGGTTTGCTTTGACTCGTAAAGGTGGTAAAAGTATTCCTTTTACTGAGTGTAATTGTCAGTTAAATGTTTATACTAAACCCCGTAATTCTGATAGTGAACCGATAATGAATCCAGAATTAAAAGGGATTGATACTGAGCAGTATCAAGATATACCAGGAGCAGAAATTATTTTTCCTAAAGTAGGTATTTATGATTTGGAAATAACTGGAAGTGCAAAAGATGGAAAAAGTTTTAAACCTTTTAAGTTTAATTATTTTGTGACTGTTACCTAAGTACAGGAAAAAAAATTTAAAACCATATTAAAATTAGTTATTTTGCGAGATATCTCGAATAAAATATTATGCAAAAAATCTAGGTCATAGCGAAAAAACTTTGAGCTTTACGCCTATGTTTTTAACAAGCATTGGGGGATGCTTATCTAAGCAAGCACTGACTCGGTGTGTAAGCATAATACTAAAGTCAATAAAAATAATGATGGAGGAAAGGACAGGATAGGAAAGTTTTTTTTGCAAGGCGAACCGTAAGTAATTTTGTGTGCCCAATTTTTCGGTAAAAAGGAAAGGAATGAGGAGAAATGCCTTGTTGTCTATAACTTCATCCTTTCCTTTTCAGGACTACCGGAAAAAGATAAGGTCTTGCGTACTAAGCGTGAAACTCGTTGCCGTAAAGTACAGTTAAGTCGCTCAATGTAACTTGTTTTACCAGTTTCTTTCCCCACAGCTTGATGTCGTTTGCTGGGT
>JAKQYG010000154.1 GCA_023356515.1 Trichodesmium sp. MAG_R04
TTGAGATGTTTAAGGTGGATTTCTGGTGGGGTTATTATGGGTAATGAGGTTATGAGTGCTGGACAATTGTTGAAGCAGGCTAATCAGTTGAAGAGGGCTGGGAGGTTGGATGAGGCGATCGCTCTTTATCATCAGGCTATTGAAATTAATCCTAATTTTGCTTGGGCATATAATAATTTGGGGGATGCTTTTGTTAAACAAAGAAAATTTAGTGATGCTATTTCCGTATTTGAGCGTGCTATTCAAATTAGTCCTAAAACAGCTTCATATTACTACAGTCTGGGAAAGATTTTCGTAGAAGAAGATAACCTAAACAAAGCAATAAATTACTTTCAGCAAGCTATTGAAATTCAGCCAGGTTTTCATTTGGCAAAGCAAGCTTTAGAGAAGCTTTACAACAAACAACAAGAAAATAGTAGCCTCTGGGAGTTGACGTTTAAGACTTCTGAAATAAGCAATTTATTTTCTCCTTTTAATTTTGAAGGTAATTGGGAAGTGCAAGAGTGTCTAGTAGGAATTTATGGTCTTTTTAGCAGGGAAATTGGTAACAGTTTTACTATTCCCGTAGAGGGTTCAAAAGTCATTTTAGTCTTTCATCGTCATTCTTGGAGCGGTAAGGTTAGAGTGTCGCTAGGCTCTAATAATTTAATAGTTGATTTGTACAGTCAAGTACCCAAGTACAATTACCGGGTAAAGCTTGAAATTCAGCATAATTTTTCAAATTTATTAAAGATAGAAACTATAGAAGAAAAGAATGAAAACTCTTTAGGTAATGAGTGTTGGCTTTTGGGTATTTGGTTTGATGATTATCAATCTTGGATGTCTAATCAAAATGGATCCTTATTTGCAGATAGAGTTGGTCAAATAAAGGACACTTTAGATAATCACAAACAATGCCCATATCTCAACATTAAGAAATTTTCTAGCGACAATCAAGTTTTAAAAGACTTGAACTATATAAAACTTAAAATCGCTATGTTAACTTTAGCTATAGGAGATGATTATATTGATTCAGTTTATTTAGGATTACTGACTAAAAAAGAGTATTGTAACATTCATGGTTATGATTTTATCTGTGGTGGTTATGAGGTATATGACAAAAATAGACCTATTCCGTGGTCGAAATTATCTTACTGCAAAAAATATCTAGCTTTTTATGACTACATATTTTGCTCAGATGCAGATGTTATGATTATGAATGGTTCTATTAAATTAGAGGATATTATTAATGATTACATGGAAGACAAATTGATTATGTTGACTAGGGATGGATGTGGAAACATTAACACTGGCAATATGTTTTTAAAAAATTCTAGAGAAACTTTTAAAATTTTAGCTATGATTTACAGTGAGGAAGAATATATCAATCATTTGGCATGGGAAAACCAAGGGTTTGTTCACTTATATGAAACTAACGATTGGATTAGAAAAAGAACAAAGCTTATTGAAAATAATCCAAATTTGTTTAATTCCTATATTATTGGAAATGAAAAATTGAGATATAAAAAAGGAGACTTTTTAATTCATTTTGCTGGTTGGGATGATCATTATTCTGAGTCTTTGTCAGATAGGATGAAAATATACTATCCTGAATCCTTTAAAAGCACTAATATTTAGTTTAGTGTCGATCATTTTATCAATTTGTTAGTTTTAACAATTTTTTGTACCTTAATAATAAACTGAGAATGAATAAAGCAAACTTTAATTACCCAGCAAATATACATGATAACCAACCAATTTCAACAAGCAAAATATTAGCACTAGAAGCGTGGAAAGCCTACCAAAAACGCCACACAGAGCAAATGGCTCATTCTTTCATAGAATCCCTAAAATCTACGCCCCTATCAGCAACAGAGTCTATTCTAGATTGGGCAGAAAGTTTTAGTCAACACATTCCAAATACTCCAGAGATTCCTAGTAAGCAAAAAATTCCCAATATTATTCACTTTTGCTATGCTCTCCTCCCTGATGCACCTTTTCATCTGTTCCACTACTTAGCAATTAAGTCTGCCTATGACTTAAATAATCCCGATCAAATCTACTTTTACTACCAACACGAACCAAAAGGAAAATGGTGGGATAAAGCTAAACCTTTACTAACTTTGGTGCAGATGAAACCCCCGACAGAGATATTTGGTAATCCTTTACGGCATTTTGCTCACCAAGCTGATGTAATTAGGTTAGCTAAACTAAATGAAGTTGGTGGCATTTATTTGGACATGGATACAATTTCAATTAAGCCGTTTACGGACTTACTTAATTACGATTTTGTCATGGGTATCCAGGATTCTGCTAAAACTAATGCAGATGATGAATTTTATGGTTTGTCTAATGCAATTATGTTGGGTGCTAAGGATTCTTTCTTTGGCACTAATTGGTATTCTAGATATAAAACTTTTCGTTCTTTAGGACGGGATAAATATTGGGACGAACATTCTGTTAGGGTGCCTTTAGAGTTAATAAAAAAGTACCCAGAAAGCATCAAAATTCTTGGTGGTGATGCGTTTTTCTTTCCACTTTGGGATGACATTGAAAGAATTATGTTTAATGAGGAAATGCTACCCCGTTTTAATGAGTTATTTAAGAATAGTTATAGTGTGCATTTCTGGGAAACTTTGACAATGGATTTGTTAACCAGTATTGATGAAAATTATGTTTACAGCCACAACAATATTTATTCAATGTTGGCACGAAAATATCTGGAAGATTTCTATCAAAAAGAAACTATTTCTTTTGTGTTTTTGACCTATAACCGTTTGGAAGAAACTAAGAACTCTTTAGAATCTTTTGTTAATATTCTGCACCGGGATGATGTTTTAGAAATGATTTTGCTGGATAATGCCAGTACAGATGGTACGAGGGAATATGTGCAAGAATTAGCAAGTAAGCACTCAAAAGTTAGGGTTATTTTATCTGATGAAAACTTGGGAGTTTGTCACGGAAGGATTGCGTTATTTAGGGAGGCTAAAGGGGATATTATTGCTAGTTTAGATAGCGATTTAGTTTTAACCAATGAGCCGATAATTGATAAATTTAAGACTGTTTTGAGAAATGACCAAATTGGAATGTGCGGTATTGCCGGGGCGATGATGAAAAATTGGCAGTTTGGTACCCATGAAGATATTCAAGATGAAGAGTTTGAGGGTGAAGTGGATTTAATTGCTGGTTGTTGTCAAGTTTTTAGGCGATCGCTTTTTGATTTGGGAGTTGCTTTAGACCCCTATTTTTATCCGTTTTGGGTAGAAGATTCTGATTTATCTTTGCAAGTGTTGAATACGGGTAAAAAGTTGTACAGAATATCGCCCAATCATGGTATGTACCATGACTGGGGCGGAAGTGGTAAAAAATGGGCGCACTTGTTTGAGCAGTTTTGGATTTATTTTGCTAATAAGTGGCGGGGCAAAGGGTTAGTTTCCTTTGAGAAAGATGAGGCTTATGAGTTTAGTCGGTTGTTAGCAAAATGTCAGAGTTTAACTAAAAGTTAGTTGTTAGTGTCAGTTTATGTACAAGTTACCTCTAAAGACTTCTCATAAAATTTATTATTCAAAAATCTACATTCTTCCAAAGCTTCTGGATATGTTTTTGCTTGATTCAGTTTTAGTTTCCAATTGCTAGCATCACAAATTTCTGCGCCATACTTCAGTGAATAAAATTTAGATGACGATGGAAAAACTAAAACTTTTTTTCCTAAAAGAATACCCCAGTACATTCCGTGGTAAGAATTGGTCAAAATAACCTCTGCTTCTCCTAAAACTCTGATAACTTTCCCAAAAGCTGCATCGTCAGTTCCTTTATTTGTAATAAAAGCAAATTGAGGGTTGTCAAATTTTGAGGCAACCTCCAAAATTTCTTTAACTCGTATAGGAGCGCCATGTCCAAATATTGCAAACTCAAACTTTACTTCGTATTTAATATCGAACCAGTGACTTTTACAACTCACACAAGGCACATACTCATAATCTAAATCTTGATTGTAGTCCCTTAATCCAATCAGATCAAACTTCTTGATATAATCTGGATAGGTAAACTTAGAATCTGAGATTTGCCAATCATTGTGGCCTGCTCCCCACAAAATAGCCTTTGATTTTTTGTTCTCAGCAATGAATTTCATTTTACGCTCGAAAAAATCACAGCTAATTAATCCACCTCCTCCTACAATAATATCGGCATTTTCCAACCATTTTTGACCAGTAATTTGCATAATATCTACTTCTTCAGTCTCACTCGGAAAGTTGTAGTACAACAAAGGAGAGCAAATTATGTCACCAATATTATTACAATCTGTTCGGTGAAAATTAATGATTTTGCGTCTGAGTTTATTTCCTTGTTTGAGATATTGATTTCCCACCTTATTTATGACCTTAATATAAACTAAAAAAATATAATATTTTTTAAGCTTAAAGTTAACCCTTCTGACCTACAAATCTAATGCCCGAAGCAACATAAACTAATCTATCATCTTTTACTAAACTATCCCAAGATTTAACCTGAGAAATTACAGATTCATATTCCGTAGATTTTACATACTTACGAACACCAGATTCTCTAAGAATCCACTCAATAACTTCTGATAATTTACCAAAACTACTACATTCAATTTTTCTAAATTTTTTAAATAAGTTTTCCATACCCCACAAAGTTCCATTGAAATAATGATAAGGCTGAGAATGTACCCGCTGCATAAATGCCATGTCAGCATAAACATAACCATTAGGCTTTAATATCCGATAAATTTCCTCTGCTACTTTAAAGGGGTTAGAAACATGTTCTAGCACTCCTTGACATAAAACTAAGTCTGCACAATTATCTTTAAAAGTAAGATTTTCTGCATCTGCAAAAACGTGGGGTTGTGGATATTTTGAATACTCAACATTTACATATCTCTCATCCCCTAATTGTCTAATTCCACCACCAACATCCAATATTACTCCATCCGAAGCTACATTTTTGGCTAAGTCCACAAAAATTTGTGGGAAGGGATTACCATAATTGATAAAATTCTCTTTAACTTCCGTTATTGGTACTTTTTCATCATATACAAAATAAATTTTTTCAAAAATCACCTGTGTTCCCTGAGAGTCTTTTGATTTTTTATTAGTAGGAATAATTTCTATATAGTGATGTTTATCATCTAAATTAATTTCATAACGTCTTTCCATGCTATTACCAGGATTAAACAAATCAATTTCGTCTAGTATAACACCATCCAACTTAATTTGAGCAAAACCAGACCAAGGATGAGCATGAAATAAGATGTCGCACTTAATAGCGTTAGAAGACTCGATAGTAAGCTTATTACTTGAGGAAAACCCATCGTTTAAAAGTAGTCGATCGGCATGAATGCGCCAGCTATTATCATAAGTTAGCCTTGAATCAGAAAAATGCAATAATTCTTTCTTAAACTCCAAGTCTATGTATTCTGGTAGTTTTAATCCTTGACTTAACTGATGCGTAAGCTTTAACTTATCAGTATGGCTAAGAAGAAAATCGAACTTATCGTTTGATAACTTCCCAACTACTTCTTCAGAGTCTAATATAATTCCTTCAGCAGGCTCACCTGCCTTAATTAAAAAAGGCTTGAGAGTAACATCTTGCCCAGATAAAGGCGATCTGATTATTTTTAGTAATTGACTAGGTTTCATCAACAAATTACCTACTTTCGACAAACAATTAATACTCCATTAGAATCTAAATCAAGACTTAGAATGTTCAAGCCAGACAACCTCAATATATCCTGCCACTCGTCCACACCAAGAAAGTATAGATATTCATCGGAATCAATTTTAAGACCTAGAGAGGTAGTCAGAAAAAAGAATCCCCCTGACTTCAAAATTTTATAAATATCACGAATTTTATTTTCTAAACTATCTAATTTATCTAGATGATGCCAAGAAACAACACAATCAAAAGAATTTGTTTCAAAAGAAAACTCGTATGTTTTTGCAAATACAAAATTTTTCGATAAAACCCCTGATGACTTATTTGCTTTTTTATTAGCCTCAACTAGATGGAAATTTCTGTCTATATAGTAATAATCCCATTTTTTATCCCTGAAAAGATTCAACAAGGAACTAAAATTGTACCCACTGCCAATATCCAAAACCTTAGCACCAAAACCGACTTGATTAACAACCTTTTGCCATAACTTCATATAATCATTTTGCCTATTGGCAACCATAGCAGACATATCAGTATTTTTGTGAAATAGCCTATATATTGACTCGTGGATTCTTTTTTGTTTTGCCTCAGTAGCATCACCAAATTTATGAGGTTCTGTAGAAGTTTCACTATCATCCAAACCCTTAGCTAAAAACCCAAATATCACCATCTGACAAGAATTACTTTCCCGATTTTTACCAATTACAGAAGCTTTAACTTCGACTTTTACCGACTCCTGATTCTCAGAAACAGGTATAACCCTTAACCAAGGAAAAGATGAATAATTATCATATTGTTGCTTATAGCCATTGCAATCTACTTCACAAATACCAGACCACTCGTGATTCTTCAAAACAATGAGAAAATCTTGACAGACACCCTGCCAAACAAAGGATGCTTTTTCGTCAATCGACACCATTGCGTCGCCTACATCACCCCAACTACCATCAAATTTTAATCTCTTATCTTGGTAAGAGTAAAACAAATAATCGCTCTTATATCTAATGACCATTTTTACCCTTGACTAAAATACTTCATATTAAACTTGCACAAAAAGTTGGCAGAGGTAAGATTCAACCAAATCTAAATCGATTCGATTTGCCCTAACCAACAAATCAATAGCCTTTTCTTTTTGATTATTTTGAAGGCATATATTACTCAAACCAACATAAGCTTGAGCATTATTTTTGTCAAGTTCGATGGCCATTTGATAAAATACCTTAGCTGACTCCCATCGTTGTTGTCTGGACAAAGCATCAGCTAAAAGTAGGTATAAATCAGAATTATTAGGTTCAATCCTTAAAGCTTTGTGATAATTTTCCAAAACATCAGGATTGAACTGTCTAGCTAAATTATAATTCTTAAAAGCTATATCTAAGTTAAATTTAGCCCAGTGCCACATCACATCTGCTAATTTTGTATGCCAGCAAGAAGGATTATCTCCAGTTTCAATAGCTTGAGTGTAAGTTTCTATAGCTTTCTGCCAATGCCCTACTGCTGCATGATTATCTCCCTCATAATAATAGGACAAAGTATAGTTTTTGTTAAAGTTGGAATAGCTCTGGTTTTGCAAACCTAGTAAAATACCCTCAACTCTGTGTACAAGCAAATGATTGTTTAGGGCAAACTCATGTCGTCTTTTGACCCCATCCAAACCCTCAGCATCAAACTGAGTAATAGCTTGCTGATGTGCTTTCCTGACACTTTCTAAGTTATAATCCTTTAACTTCAGAACAGGCAAATCTCTCTGAATACTTGGAGGTATAAACAAATCTAAATCCACAACATCTGGGGAAACAATAGGAATTTGCCCACACAAAAGTGCATCAAAAAATCTTTGAGACAAATCCCTATCCAGTGGCAAACAAATAGAAGTTTTATAACCACACCATTGAGCAAACCTCTGCTCAGGAGTTAAGCTGAAATAAATTCCCTGGTTTACCTCATCAAATAAAGAGATATTGGCATCTGGTAACTCCCTCATAATCTCTTCAAGTAACTGATTGCGTTTTTCAGCATGACTGTAGCGGGTAAAACCTCCGTAAAGACTATCAGAGCGATCGCCCAAACCATATTGCTCAAAAAACTCTTGTGCTTGATTCATTGTCCACTGAGTTACACACACAGGAAAGGCTTCCTCCAAAACCTTACCACCCATCAAATGATTTACAGCAAAACTATGAGCAGGTATGCAAACATCAGACTTAGCTGCCAAAGGCTCATCTTCCAGAGTATGATGGTGATTATCCCAAAACCAGGAAATTACCTGACCTTTAAACCCTTTGCTTTTTAGGCGATCGATAATCTCAACCTCCTTTAATTGATGACTCAAAATTATCGCAGCATCTAAATTTTCAACCCGAACATTATACTCATCAGAAAATGAAACATTATAATTGCGATTAATAAAATATTTATTTAATTCCTTTTGCGTTTCCGCTGAAAAAATACGACTTGCTCGCCTGCTAACTACCAAGATATTGCCCTGACAGATCGCCAGTGTTTCATCTAAACCCATCAACTTCTGCTGCACTTCAACCCAACCAGGCTTCAATTCTAAGGCTTTTTGATAAACCTCAACAGCCTCCTCATATTCTCCCAACCCTCTCAAAACATCCCCCAACTGCTGCCAAACTACAGCAGATCCAGGATGCAACTCCACACACTTCCGCAACTCAACCGCAGCCTCATCCCAATGTCCCAACTGCATCAAAGCATACCCTAAATGATGCCTAAGCTCCCCCTTAGCAAAACCCAAACCCGTCATTTCTCTATACTCCACAATAGCTTCCTCCCATCGACCCAAGCGCCCCAAAACTTGACCCAACTTATAATGAGCCTCAGCCAAATTTGGATTCCGGGCGATCGCTCTCCGATAAGCAGCTACAGCATCCTCAAACCTCTCCTCTTTCTGCAACTTCTCAGCTTGCTCAAACCAACCATTACTTCGATATTTTTCCGATGTTAAATTACTA
>JAKQYG010000155.1 GCA_023356515.1 Trichodesmium sp. MAG_R04
TAAAACCACAACCCCAATATCCATTACCACCTCTGGAGGCTGGTGCTTCCCCAGTTTTAATCACAAAAGCAATTATTGATACTCTAAATATTCCTCTTTATTTATTTAATGCTGGCTTAATTCATAAACCAACTGTACCAACAATTGATTTGGGAGGCGCTCCCGCTCGCTGTTTAACTTCTGGTCATGCTTTAGATATGGCAACCATTCAACATTTATTGGAAGTAGGTAGTTATTGGGGTCGGAAGTTAGCGAATCAAGCAAAAGATAGCTATGTAATTTTAGGAGAATGTGTAGTTGGAGGAACAACTACTGCTCTAGCAGTTTTATTAGGTTTGGGTATTGCTGCTATTGGTAAGGTAAATAGCAGTCATTCTCAGTGTAATCATGGTCAAAAATTGGCCGTAGTGCGTCAGGGTTTGCGGGTTGCTCGTTTTAATTCCTCTCTTCCAGTGTCACAACCTTTAAAACTTATTTCTGCAGTTGGAGACCCAATGCAAATAGTAGTAGCAGGAATGGGAATGGCAGCAAGTATCAAAGAGGGAGTCATGTTGGCTGGTGGAACGCAAATGCTGGCTGTTTATGCTTTAATACAAGCATTGGCAGAAAGGTTGTCTTTGCTTTGGAGACCTGAAAATATTGTGGTGGGAACAACTCGTTGGGTTGCTGAAGACCCGAGTGGAGATACCGTTGGGTTAGCACAAGAGATTGGTTCTGTACCTTTAATGGCGACAAAACTTAGTTTTTCTGAGTCTTGTTACCCTCAACTGCAAGCTTATGAAAGGGGATATGTTAAGGAAGGAGTTGGTTGTGGAGGCTGTGCTATTGCTGCTCATTTATATAGAGATTGGAATCAAACTCAATTGCTGAAAGCTATTGAAGATTTGTTTGCCCTTTTTATATCAAATTCGGTTGAATAGTTGCTAGTCCTGCATAGTAATGGCAGATTAGATCTGGATGAATAATGCCTAGCAAGGGAGTAATACGAAAAACCTTCATTCTAGAACTCAATATCAATAAATTTATCAATAACTAATTTTTTATGAGAAAATTAGCTCACGGGGTGACAAGTAAGCTTAATGGTAGATATAGTAATCATTTGAGACAATAAGTTGAATAATAATTCAATTTAAAAAGAATGGGATTTTGAATTTGGGAGGTAGCGATTGCCAATTCACTTTAAAGCTTTCAGGGAGAGCATTCGGGGCGATAGATTAATAAAAATTATCAATTTAATGTTAAGAAGTGCGGAATGTAGGGAATATTTATTTGGATGGGATAAAAAAGGCAAACTGCTTTTACTCTTGATGAACTACAAGTCAAACTGAATATGGGTTTACATTATCTTTTCAATTTTCTGATGAATAATTCAGGCTAGAATATTATGGAAAAATTTGGGTAATGGCAGTTGTGGTTGTCAATCCCAAGTAAACTTCCCAAGAAAGCAACACGGACATAACCTGTGGAAAAAAATCAACTAAAAAGTCGCCCCAGAAGGGCGAGGATTTGAACCCAATTTTTCGGTAATCTCTAAGATTTAATTCTTTTTGAGAGTAATTGTTCTTCTAAAGCAGCAATTCGATTATAAGCTGCGGTTAACTGAGCTGTTAACCGTTGAATTTGAATGTTCGATGTTAACTCTTCATCAACATTTTGACTACTCTTATTCAAATAATTATCATCTACTAACACATCCTTATGTTCTAACTCTGGGTTAAAGCAGTTATATTTTTCTTGAAATTCACTGGCCTGTTGCAAATTATAGTCAGTTTCTATAGTTTGATATTTATTCGCTTTCTCAGCAACTACATAATTTGATACCTTGTCATTGAGTTGTTCAATAATTGTGTATATTGCTTCAACTTTTTTAATCAAAGCCAAAATTTGTTCTTGTAATAGTTCCATGTATTTCTTCAATATTCGAAAATTAAGTTTACATTATTCAATCTTAATCAAGATTCGTATTTATCAATAGTTATTATTATTAATTTCTTGTGTAAATAATAATTACAGGAATTATGGAGTACCGCTATATATGGTGCATAAAATCGTATTTATCAAGATATTGACACTACAATTAGTATCGTTCCGTAAGTCCTGAATGAATTTAAATTTATTAAAAAAAGATTAAAGATTAAGATTGCCGAATATTTTAGTGAAACTAAAAAAAGGTATTTCTTTGGCCTACATTCTGTGAGAGAAAATCAGGATATATTCATAGTAGTTTTGATATTAGATTAGTTACTTATTTTAAGCCTTCGACTGAAGCTGGAGGTACTTATCACTGAATAACTAAATAACTGAATAACTGAAATGACAGTAGAGATTACTTTATTCCCTTTAGGATTTCTATTTACTTCTCCAGGCCCAATTATTTTCCAGTTGGGGCCTTTGTCAATCCGTTGGTATGGACTTTTAATTGCAACTGCTGTATTAATTGGAATAACCCTTTCCCAATACTTAGCTAAACTTCGTCATGTTAACCCTGAATTGTTGGGAGATTTAGTCATTTGGTTAGTATTAGCTGCAATTCCTGGAGCCCGTTTGTACTATGTTCTCTTTGAGTGGGAACAATATCAACAAAATCCTATAGATATGATTGCTATTTGGAAAGGAGGAATTGCTATTCATGGAGCAATTCTTGGTGGGGCGATCGCTGCTTTAATTTTTGCCAGACTGAATAAAATCTCCTTCTGGCAGTTGGCAGATTTAGTGGCTCCTTCTTTAATTTTAGGACAAGCCATTGGCCGGTGGGGTAATTTTTTCAATTCTGAGGCTTTTGGCAGTCCAACTGATTTACCTTGGAAGTTGTATATATCTCCAGAACGTCGTCCACAAGAATTAGTAAATTTTGATTATTTCCATCCCACTTTTTTATATGAGTCTTTATGGAATTTGATGGTATTTGGATTATTAATATTTCTTTTTTTGAGGGGTTTGCGGGGTAGGTCTAAATTCAAAGCAGGTACTTTGTTTTTAGTTTATATGATTGCTTATAGTACTGGACGGATTTGGATTGAAGCATTGCGGACTGATAGTTTAATGTTAGGGCCATTACGTATTGCCCAGTTTGTCAGTTTAGCAGGTATTTTATTAGGATTAATGGGTTTAGGGTGGTTATATTTGTTTAAGCGACCTTTGCTAGATATTGTGCCCTCAGAATTTAAAGAAACAAACTAAACTAGACTCGGAAAAATGAAAAAAGCCCTAGACATAAAGTCTAGGGCAAAACCAGGGTGCATCTACCATTCTATTTATCTGAACATAAATACTCAATCCGGAAAAATTAATGAAACATACTGAAAGTCTCACACCAGCAGTTTACATTTTAGGAGCAGGTCCAGGAGATCCCGACTTATTAACAGTGAAGGCTGACAAAATTTTAGCCACAGCAGATGTAATTTTATATGCAGATTCTTTGGTACCCAAACAAATGTTACGAAATGTACGTTCTGATTCTGAAATTATCAAAACTGCTAATAAAACTTTAGAAGAAATTTTACCTCTAATGATTGACCGAGTTAGAAAAGGTCTTTCTGTGGTGCGTCTTCATTCTGGAGACCCTAGTTTATATGGGGCGGTTTATGAACAAATGCAGCTTTTAACTGAAGCAGGAATTAATTTTGAGGTTGTACCGGGAATTAGTGCATTTCAAGATGCAGCAGCTAAGTTAAAAGTGGAGTTAACTTTGCCTGGTTTGGTACAGACAATTATTTTAACAAGAATTAGTGGGAAAGCAACGGCAGTTCCTTCAAGGGAAGAATTGGGTAGTTTAGCAGCTCATAGGGCGAGTTTATGTTTATATTTGAGCGCTCGTTATGTGTGGGAAGCACAGGAAAAGTTGATGGAACATTATTCAGCGGAGATACCTGTGGCGATATGTTATCGGTTGGGATGGCCTGATGAAAAAATTTGGGTTGTGCCTTTGGAAAAAATGGCTGTTGTGACTGAGGAAAAAAAGTTAGTTAGAACAACACTTTATGTGATTAGTCCTGCTTTGGAGAAGGTAGAAAAAGTAGGACGTTCTGGTCTTTATAATCCTGAACATAGTCATTTATTTCGAGGAGAACATATCTAAAAATGAAGTAGAAAAAACTCAGGTATAACTTTTTAATTCTCCTCGGAGACTAATTATTCCTTCTAATATAATGTATAATGAGTTAATAACTCATAGCTGAACCCTGAATGCTTACGATTTACTTTTTTGCAATTTTGTCTAATTTTTCTCTAACAGATAACTGAAATACTGATTTTAATAGTAATATAAATCCCCATACTGATAGAATAAAAACCACCATTGCAAATTTCATATAACCCCCTATTAATAAAATAGAACCAGATAGGAAAGTAAAACCGGTTATACAAGTAAAAATTAAAGTTTTCAAAGCTAAATTAATCCGTTTTAATAACCGATCATTTTCAATAGAACTTACCTTAAATTGAATTTCGCCATCTTCAATTTTTGTCTCTAGTTGTCGGATTAAAATTTCACTTTTGCTTGGTTGTTGTAATTTATATTTGATAAAGTTTGTTGTCTGTTTCGCAAGTTCACCGACAATTCTACCTCTGCCTTGAGCAAGAGTTATGCTTTTAATAAAAGGTTGAGAACAACTAATTAAACTATAGTCAGGGTCGAGTTCTCTAGCAATACCATCTAGAGTAGTTAGTGATTTAAGAATAAAAGTCATTTGAGAGGGAAGACGAAATGGTTGTTGCTCAAATAAAATATAAACTTCTTCCTTTATTTCATCAAAATTATAAAAATCGATAGGTTTATCGGTAAAATTTTCTAATAAAAAATTAACTAATCTTCTGACAGGCATCATATCTGACATTGGTTCAATCAACCCAATAGTAATTAAAGTATTCAGCACCTGTTCAACATCTTTTTTTAAGATAGCAAAAAATGTTTTAATCATTTGATCTTTAGTTAATGACTTTACCTCAGCCATCATGCCAAAATCATAAAAAATCATTGACCCATCTAAACTAACGGCTAAATTTCCTGGATGAGGATCAGCTTGAAAAAAACCATCTAATAATAACTGCTTTAAATAACAACAAACTCCGATTTGATTAATCCGCTTTGGATTAAGATTACAAGTTTCTATTTGCGTTCGATTATTAATTTTTATTCCCGGTAAATACTCAAGAGTTATAACTTTTTCTGTAGTGTGACTCCAATAAATACGAGGTACTATTATTTCAGGATAACCTTTAAAGTTTTGGCGAAAGCGCTCAGCATTTTTACCCTCATGTACATAGTCAATTTCTTGATATAAAATCGTAAAAAAATCATTATAAATAGCATCTAAATCATACTTCTTAGCCCAAGCAAAATACTTTTGACAAAAACGGATAACATTTTTGACAGCTTTCACATCTAAGTCAAATAAAACTTTTAATCCAGGACGTTGTATTTTAACTACAACTATTTCTCCCGTTTGTAAACTAGCTTTATGTACTTGTCCCAGACTGGCTGCAGCAATAGGACGTTCCTGAAAATCTCGATACAGAGAATAAAGAGAGTTGCCAAGTTCCGACTCAATAATACCGATCGCCTCTGTAGTCTCAAAAGGAGGCACTTGGTCTTGTAATTTTCCTAACTCCTCGACATATTCCTTCGGCAATATATCAGCTCGTGTAGATAGAGATTGACCTATTTTAATAAAAGTTGGACCTAAATTCAGCATAGTCTTTACTAGCCATTCAGCCCGACGCCTTCTGAGGAAGGAAGATTTATTTTGAAATAAATTATCCCACCATAAAAAGAAAAAAAATCTTCCAGCGGCACTAAAAACATCTATTTGTCTGGTCAAAGAAGAATACTGGGTGCGTTGCCAAAGTGGGGAGTTAGAAGCATTTTTAGTGAGCATAGTTACTAAAAATATAGAAAAATATTTCTGCTAATGAGTGTTTAATTAAGTCTTAATGGGGTGAACAACAACACCCTCCATCCCATTACTAAAGGCATTTGGGAATACCTTTCTTAAAATCTTGAGACTTCTATATGATACCTGATATAAACCTCTTTAGTCAGGAAGTTCCATTGGTCTGTGCAATGTTTTAGTTGTAACTATTTCGTTGACTAATCTAAAAGGCCTTGTACTATTCTATTCCTAAAATTTTCTCTGCTTCTTTTTTGGCAATATCACTATGTTTCTGATAAACTTTGGCCCTATCTACTGCTATATCATGCCGTGAATAACTAGGTGAAACAGAGGCCATTAGCTCTGCGGCTTGTTGCCATGTCTTGGCGATCGCCATCCACTCTTCTTGAGACTGAGCAACTTTACCATCTGCAACAGCTTTTTGAGCCAGTCGGACCGCTCGAATAAAAGCTTCTTTGGACTTAGGCTCAATATCTTCTGAAGATTTTTTATTAATAGGGGATGGAGACTGAGAAGCTACATTTTCTAAAGCTTTAATTTTATATATGCCGGATAAGTTGAGCCATCTATTAATTTGAATACCTAAAATTAGCATTAATAGACTCATAAAAAAAATACCTATTACATCAGGTTGGAATTGATTTAGTTTTTGTATTCCCTTAGAACCAAAACTTTTAGACAGAGGTATTTTAGTAGTTGGCGTAAGCTTATTTTTCTGAAAATTATTTGCTATTGGTTTGAAAATATTGGGTTTAGTCAAAGTAATTGTTTGAGACCAAAGTAATTGATCTTTTTTCTCTCTAGTAATATCCTCTAGCCAGAGTAGTTGTTGTTCTTGAACTACTCTACTATTAATTTTTACTTGCTGAATATTATGAGGTGAAATTGCTTCAAGAATTTCTTTAACCTCTTTTACAATACTATACTTGTTTAACTGTTCAACTTCTGATGCTTCGCATAATACTTGCAAAACACCATCAGAAAATATAGCTCTAATTTTTACGCCTAATCTAGTTAACTTTTCATTCATAATTTGAATGATTGCTATTATGCTACCCTGGCGTGCCTGCATAAATATGTCATTAATTTGATTTGTCATTAATATTAATAGTTACTGCAAGGAAATGGAGTATAAGGAAAGATACAATTATTTGTTTACTTATTTTTTACCATAACAGGACTTACCCACAAGCAATACACCCAGTGAGGGCGAATGCCATTCTCTTCTACACATTAAGTTTTCAAGGTAAATTTGTGTAAGTCTTGTTTCTGCGTGAAAAATCCTCAAAGTCGAGATTCTTATTTTATATTTTACAAACAGTCCCTAATAAGTATTATACTAGAATCAGGAACAGTATTAGAGGGAGAATAAGAAACTTAACTATGGCTAAATCCCTAAGTGGCAAAATTTTTGTATTAGATGATAATATAGATACCGACCAAATTATACCTGCAGAGTATCTAACATTGGTTCCTTCAAAGCCAAATGAATATGATCAATTAGGAAGTTATGCTTTGTGTGGGTTACCTGATCGCTACGATAAATTTATTGAAACAGGAGAAATGAAAACCCAGTATCCTATTATTGTAGCTGGAGAAAATTTTGGTTGCGGCTCTTCGAGGGAACACGCACCTATTGCACTGGGTGCTTCTGGTGTCCAAGCAGTAGTTGCTCAATCTTATGCTCGTATATTTTTCCGCAATTGTTCTGCCACTGGGGAGCTATATCCTTGGGAGTCTAACGATCGCCTGTGTCATTTATTTGAAACTGGTCAGGAAGTTACTATTGATTTTGAAGGGTCTCAAATAATTAATCATACTCTTGGTAAAACTTATCAGTTGAAGTCTTTGGGAGAAGTCGGACCTGTGATTGATGCTGGGGGTCTTTTTGCTTATGCTCGGCAAACAGGTATGATTTCTCAAAAAGAAGGTTGAATTTTTCTTTTTAATTGGAGAGAGTAGCGCTCGCCTCTTATTAATTATTGAAAAAAAATTGAGAAGTTCTGAATATCTTCTCAAACAAACTTAGACAAAAAAATAGTTATCTACCGAGGTATATTGAAAAAATACAAATAAAAATTCGCCCTAGAAGGGCGAGTCTTCAGACTCGATTTTTCAGTAAAAAAAAGCAAAAATAAATAACTTACTGTATTTACCATCAATCAATTTAATTTTGCATAAATTTCTCTAGACCACGAGTCATCATCTCAATAATTTCTCCTTTCTGTTGTTGATTAAGTTCAGTATTTGCTTCAGTTTCTATACGCTCTACTACATCCGGTGAAATCTTAAGCAACTGCTTTAATTTTTGATAAGCAACTTCTTCATCTTCATTAATATTTTCTTCATCAGGAGTACGAGCACTGCAAGCAATTACTTCATAACCTAATTTCAACACAAGTTCCCGTTCTTGTTGACTTTCTAATTTGGGAATTGATTCCTCCAGTGGTATATTTTGCATTAGATAATCCCGTAATTCCTCTTGAAGTTGTTTTTGGGAATCTCCTGTAGCAAATAAACTACTAAAACGATTCAACATTAGCTCAACTTCGTCTTGCGCCAGTTGTCCGTCTGACCATGCCATATAAGCAACAATCCGCAACAAATTCATTTGGCGTGGATTAATAGATGGGGGTGGAGGTGGTTGGACTGCCATAAATTTTTCCTCAACAATTGGCTATTAATAACTCAACTTTTAAGCTACCATTAAAATAACAGTCATTATTCGATCATTGATAATG
>JAKQYG010000156.1 GCA_023356515.1 Trichodesmium sp. MAG_R04
CGGACTAATAGCTACTGAAAAAATAGCACCATAGCGATGACTATAAGGAGAACCAGAATAGCTATAAAATCTATCTGCCATTGTTTTTTTCTGTAGATTCCAAACTAATATTGTTCTATCATCTCCAGCACTAATAATTTTTCTGCCATCAGCACTAATAGCTATTCCATACACTTTAGCAGTATGGCCTAAAAATTTATGCAAAAGTTGTCCTGTTTGCAAGTTCCATAACCTAATTTTTTTGTCATCACTGCAACTTACTAAAACAAAACCTTGGGGATCTATAGCTATACTATTTACAACAGCAGTATTATCTTTAATAATTTGTACATTTTTCCATAACTGAGAGAGTTTTACATAGTTTCCAATTTTTGTTTTTGTGGGAATAAAGTTAGCTTTTTTATGTTCAAATTCTATGACGTTATCCAACAATTTAGAGTTATACTGAAGATAGTTGTTATATGATAGTTTTTCTATAATTGGTTGGTAACTATCCCCATTATTGCCCATTCTTTCTCTTTGCCTAAAATCTCCTAATTCTACTAAGTTTTTTTTATTTTTCCATGCTTCTATTTCTGCCTGCACAATTATATTAATATGAGACTGTTTTTTTGATTTTTCTCCATGGTTTTTTTCTGATAAATCAAATTTGGAATTTTTAGTAGACTCTAGAGCAATTTCTATGAGTAACTCTGTTGCAGATTGATACCTTTCTTTTACTAGATCTTTGACTAACTTATCTAATATTTTATCTAGACGGGGGCTAATTTTTCTCCCTTTTTTAATTAGATGCGATCGCCAGACTAATTCTCCACTAAACGAATCAAAAAGTTGATTTGGTGGTACTTCAGTAAGTAAATGAATACAAGTCATACCTAAGCTATAAAGGTCGCTAGCTGGATAGGCTTTGCCACCTCGTATTTGTTCTATTGGGGCGTATCCTATTGTACCAGTAATAGTACCTGTTGTATGGGAATTTATCTCGCTCCCTAGCTTAGAAACGCCAAAGTCTATTAATACTAATGGAGATTTTTTGCTTTCTCCCGCTTCTTGTGATTTTGCCCCATTAATTCGTAATATATTTTCTGGTTTTATATCTCTATGTATTACTTGCTCTTCGTGAATAAACTTTAGCAAAGGCAATATTTCGTATAATATCTTCCAAATTTTTTGCTCACTAAATGCACCTTCTGCTTCTAATTCTTGTAAGAGGTTTTTTCCAGTAATTAATTCTTCTACTAAGTAGAGGTTTTCATCTTCTTCAAAATAAGCATAAAAAGTAGGAATTTGAGGATGTTCACCTAATTTTAGTAGTTGTTTTGCCTCTCTTTTAAACAATTCGGAAGCTTTTTTCGTCGAAAGTAAATTGTGATTGTGTGGGGAAAATTGTTTGATAACACAAGGAGTATTAAATCTATCTAAATCTACTGCTAATAAAGTTCTGCCAAAGCTGCCATTGCCAATAGGTTTTATCCCTTGATAATGTTCTCGTAGTAACAACTTAGAACCGCAAGTTTGGCAAAAGGTAACATCTTTGGGATTCTGAGGCTGTTGGCAATGTAAGTTAAAGCAATAGCTCATTTTTTACAGACTTAACGTGTGTACTTATTAATAAACATTTAGTAATTATTGAAACTTATCTTACTGATTTTAATTTTAGATTTACATAATTTTGAGGAAATTAAATAAAAATTTAATGATTATTGGTCAACTTAGTATAGGTTGCGGGGGGGGGATAGTGGCTATGTGACTAGATAATCTTGATGCTATAGCAGTACAAAAAGACGTTAGAACACTTTCTAACTTCTTTCATGTCCTAAAAAACCTTGTTAAGGAATCTAAAAATGTCCTAGCCTTAGCATGTAGCGCTATATATACACCAGATAGTAGGTTGCACTCAACCTGTCCAAAAAGCTTAAAAATACTATCAATATTTACTTAAATGTCACACGAATTATACAATATAGCACTCGAAGCAAAGGTTAGGACATTACTAAATGCTGAAATTCAGTCAGAGATTACTTCTGACTTCTTACTTACCCGTAGTGCTATACTTCGAGTACTATAACAAACTTAGCAAACTATTTAGACGATAATAGAACTAAGTCCCCTTTTTTTCCGAAATGAGAATTTATGAGTTTAAAGTTTTTTCCTTGTTAATTTTGTTGTTGCCTCGTATAATGTTTGGTCAACTATATTAGCTAGGTAAATTTCAAATGGAGCCTATTGAGTTTGCTTTAGTCGCGATCGCCATTCCCTTCTTGGGTAAGTATAAAGTATGAGAACGCTGAACCTTTATAATTAAAGGCTTTAGAGATGCACAGGAAGCTGCTAGGGAATGAGCATCCTTCTGTTGCTATAGCACTCGAAGCAAAGGTTAGGACATTACTAAATGCTGAAATTCAGTCAGGGATTACTTCTGATTTCTTACTTACCCGTAGTGCTATACTTCGACTGCTATACTACCCTCAATGATCTGGCATTACTTTACGATGATTAAGAACGATATGATAAAGCTGAACCTTTATCTCTACAAGCTTTAGAGATGAAAAAGAAGCTGCTAGGAGATAACATCCTTCTGTTGCTACTAGCCTCAATAATTTGGCATTACTTTACCGTTATCAAGGAAGGTATGATAAAGCTGAACCTTTATCTCTACAAGCTTTAGAGATGTATAAGAAGCCGCTAGGGAATGAGCATCCTGATGTTGCCACTAGCCTCAATAATTTGGCATTACTTTACCGTTATCAAGGAAGGTATGATTAAGCTGAACCTTTATACCTACAAGCTTTAGAGATGAAAAAGAAGCTGCTAGGAGATGAACATCCTTCTGTTACCACTAGCCTCAATAATTTGGCAAATCTTTTACTTTCATATATACTACATTAGTACCGAATTGTATTATATAAATATACCAGCGCACGTTGCTATAATTCTAATTGTTTCTGACATATCAACTATTGCTCCTTCATTTCTTTTATCTACCTTCTTTCTATCAAAGCCAATTATTCAAGCCATGATATTATTAATTGTTCCCTAATTCTTTCAGCCTGTCCAAAGATTTTTGATGCCATTTTTGATTTCCTTTTTCTTTGTATAAGTCAGCAGATTTTTCAAAATCTAATACAGCTTTTTCAATATTTTTTTTAGCTTTATAAATCAAGCCTCGGTTGTAGTAAGAAAAAGCATAGTCGGGATTAATTTTAATAGCTTCATTATAATCATCCAGTGCTTTTTCATATTCACCTTTTTTTTGGTAAACATTGCCCCTATCGTAGTAAGAAAAAGCATAGTCGGGATTAATTTTAATAGCTTCATTATAATCATCCAGTGCTTTTTCATATTCACCTTTTTTTTGGTAAACATTGCCCCTATCGTAGTAAGAAAAAGCATAGTCGGGATTAATTTTAATAGCTTCATTATAATCATCCAGTGCTTTTTCATATTCACCTTTTTTTTGGTAAATATTACCCCTATCGTAGTAAGCAAAAGCATAGTCGGGACTAATTTTAATAGCTTCATTATAATCATCCAGTGCTTTTTCATATTCACCTTTTTTTTGGTAAACATTGCCCCTCTCGCAGTAAGCAAGAGCATAGTCAGGATCAATTTTAATAGCCTCATTATAATCATCCAGTGCTTTTTCATATTCACCTTTTTTTTGGTAAACATTGCCCCTCTCGTAGTAAGCAAGAGCATAGTCAGGATCAATTTTAATAGCTTCATTATAATCATCCAGTGCTTTTTCATATTCACCTTTTTTTTGGTAAACATTGCCCCTATCGTAGTAAGCAAAATAATATGTGGGATTAATTATAATAGCTCTACTATAGTCACTGATAGCCTTTTCATATTCACCCTGTTTTTGGTAAACATTACCCTTATTGTAGTAAGCAAAATAAAGTGTCATAAGAAATTCCATAGCCGTCTGGCAGTTGACCTAAGCCAGAAACCTTACCTACAGAAGTCTGTAATATAGTTTGACTATTTTTTTTCCCACGAGTTGCATGCCCAGAAATATAAATCTCGTCACGTATTCTTACGCTATATGAATCACCTGTTTTTAACGCTAAATAATCACATTTTTTTCCTTTAGGTTCAAAAGTAACTAAAGCTAAGTCTATACCAGGAGGATGTATTTTCAAATCCTTAATTAGCCACTCTTTACCATCATGAGTTTCAATAACATTTTTTTCTGCTTTTTTTAATACATGAGCAACCGTTAGTACACTACATATTCCTGGCTCTCCCTTAACAAAAAAACCTGTCCCGTGCCCTGATTTATTAACTATTTTAACAATACTGTGGTTTATTTTCTCTTGTGACCAAAAACAATTTGTTAGAGTTAGTGACAAGAAAGTTAAACCTAGAATATAATATTTAATTTTCATTTTTTTAGAGTTTTATAAATACTAACTTTTATCTTTAATAAGAAAATATACTTAGAAAGTAAAAACCAAAAATTATTTCTGACTTTCAAACAATTTAAATTTTCCTAATTTTTTTATCTTCACAATGCTTTATATTCTTTCCTCAGAGGCTGTTTGTAAACTAAAGATTAAGACGGCCAGAGTCCTTAATGTTCGGTGGGTTACGGCGGAACTTAAATTTTGGCTACAATTCATAATTATTGCCGTCTAACCCACCCTACGCCTGGATTTAATATTCCTTTTACAAACAGTCTCTTATAGATACTTGTATAAAGCAACTAATAATAACTATTAAGTCATAGCAAAGCGAGCCTATCAAGAATAGAACTTAGTTTTTTGAATATTTTAGGACATCAAAGTAGTAGATTAATTTTCTCTTCTATACCAATCTCATCAATAATTCCTGCTACCAATTCTAAATTGTCTATATTACTAACTTTTATTAACATTTTCTCCTGTTTTTTTATCTTCACTTATTACAGGACTTACACAAAATATGAAAATATATACATTTGTAGAGGTTAACAGCCGTTAAACCCTACTATATATAGCGCTTAGTGCGTAATTCCTGTTATTATCTATAATTACACTTTGAGTTTTGTTTTCCTGTAGCACAAAGTGTAGTATATAAAATAATCACCACCATTAGAGGTACTGCTTAAGTCCTGTTAGTATTACATAAATTTTTTTTACCTGAGTCTAAATGCTATGAGCGATCGCCAAGATATTAACAATATCTCAATTATTCACGGTCTTACAGAAGACCAAGTATTAAATCTTCGTGCTACAGGTCAAGGGAATCATGTTAAACTAAATACAAGTCGTTCCTACCAAGAGATATTAAAAGAAAACTTATTTACTTTTATTAACACCGTTTTTCTCAGCATTAGCCTAATTTTAATTTCTCTTTCTCGTTATGGTGATGCTTTCCTGGTGATCGTTGTTATTTTAGGTGGTGTTATAATCAGTGTTTGCCAAGAAATATGGGCGAAACAAAAATTAGATCAAATTGCCCTATTAACTAGACCATTAGCTACCGTTATTCGAGAAAGTAAACAACAAAACATTGATCCCAGTGATATTGTCGTAGGAGATATATTAGTTGTCCATACTGGAGACCAAATACTTGTAGATGGAAAAGTAGTAGGAAAAGGCAAAATAGAAGTAGACGAATCACTTCTCACAGGAGAATCTGACCCAATTCCTAAACAAGCAGGCCAACCTGTTTATTCTGGTAGTTTCTGTGTCAGTGGTACTACTTATTATGAAGCCCAAAAAGTAGGAACCGAAAATCTAGCTTATCAACTAACAGTTGGTGCCAGAGCATTTCGCCAAATTTACACCCCACTCCAACAAGAAATTAACTTAGTCATCAGAGTCTTTTTACTCTTGTCATGCTTTCTGTGGATACTGGTTGCTATTAACTGGTACTTTGGATTTTATACATTTGCTGATACTGTTCAATATGCTGCTGTAATTGCTGGCCTAGTACCAAGTGGACTTTATTTAGCCATTACTCTTGCTTATACCCTGGGTGCAGTCAAAATGGTAGGGCAAGAAGTTCTAATTCAGCAAGCTAATGCCGTTGAATCATTAAGTAATATAGATATTTTATGCTTAGACAAAACTGGGACATTAACGGCTAACCGTATTACTTTACAAAGTATTTACCCCATAGGACTTGATGAAATCAAGTTGGGAAGTATATTAGGTGAATATGCAGCTAGTACAACTTCTAAAAATCAAACTATTGAAGCTTTAGAAAAAGTCTTTTCTGGACGTCGACGTTCTCTAATTTTTGAAATCCCTTTTACTTCAACTCGTAAATGGAGCGGTTTAAGCTTTGCTAGCCAAGAGAAAAATTTACTATCTGGGACATACATTCTAGGCGCTCCAGAAATATTAGCCGAAGTCACACAACTCAGTACGAAAGTTACTCAGCAAATTCAAGAATTAACACAACAAGGGTTCCGAGTGCTTTTATTTGCTTATAACCCCAAGATTAATAGCTTATACCAGGATTTAGAACAACCACAATTACCTACAGAACTTTTTCCTCTCGGAATTATTAGCTTTCAAGATGAACTTAGGCCAGAAGCACGTGAGACTATAGAAGGTTTTTCCGAAGCAGGAATAGAAGTAAAAGTAATTTCTGGAGATCATCCTCAGACTGTAGCTAATTTGGCCTTACAAGCAGGACTTGGTTCAAATATCCAAGTTATTTCTGGACCTGAATTGGCTAAACTAGATGATACTCAGTTTATTCAAGCAGCAGCATCTAAGACAATTTTTGGCCGTGTCACTCCCCATCAAAAAGCTAGACTGATTTGTAGTTTAAAGAAGCAAGGCCATTATGTAGCTATGATTGGAGATGGAGTTAATGATGTTTTATCTCTGAAAGAAGCTAATTTGGCGATCGCTATGGAAAGTGGTAGTAAAGCCACTCGTAGTGTTGCAGATATTGTCCTATTAAAAAATTCTTTTGCCTCTTTGCCCCATACTTTTTTGGAAGGACAACGTATTCAAAATGGTATACAAGATGTATTGAAATTATTTATGATTAGGGTATTCTGTTTTAATCTATTGATTTTTGCTACAGGATTTATTGGTGGATTTATCGGCGGTACTTTTCCACTATTAAATAAACACAGTGCAGTTGTTACTTTGATATCAGTAGGATTTCCTACTGTGTGTATTCCGATATGGGCTAAACCAGGAATCTTACCTCGACGTAGTATTGTACGCTCCCTACTTCATTTCACTTTACCGGCTACTTTGACCCTTACTCTTGTATCTCTGGGAGTCTATCTAACTTATTTAGCAATACCATTTTCAGGAAATGAATTATTTATTGATCTCGACCAACTGAATGAATTTCTTTCAGTTCCTCGTAGTGCTCTAGTCACAATTATGATTTTATGTGGTCTATTGTTAGTGCCTTTTTTGAAGCCCCCAATAAAAGCTTGGGTGGGTGGAGAAACTTACAGTGGCGACTGGCGATATACTTTTGTTGCTCTAGCTTTACTAGGAGTTTATATAGTTATTTTGGCTGTTCCACCTATACGTCAATTTTTTGAACTATCTTTACTAAGTACCCATGATTATTTTTTGATTAGTTGGGTAGCTTTAGTTTGGTGTTTATTACTACGCTATATATGGCGAGCAAAACTTCTAGACAAATTTTTAGGTGTCGATCTTAGTTAATTTATCATATTAAATCCAGCTTCAAAAAAAAAGTGTATATTTAAGCAAAGTTTTCCATGGGGAAAGTTCAAATATAAATACTTAAGCAAGCTATAGATTCTATATTGATCCGAAAAATTGGGTTTCAAGCCTCGCCCAAAGGAGCTTAATTCTAGAGTTTTTACCCTCGAGTTGTCAAAAATATTATCTGGGAAACAATAATAAGAAGCGATAGACTTCCAGTCCGCTTCACGATCGCATACTTGAAGAGCTAAGAAAATTAACTGATGCGAACAACAGGATTGTAGTTCCTCCTGTATCTTCTGCTGCCAAAAGAAATCCCTGGTTTGCTCAAAATATTCATGCCACTAATTTTTTGTGTTTTATAGAATTAATTTGTTTAATTTGTTGGCTCAAAATAGTAATGATAATTCATGTATCTTTTCATACTACAAAATGAATTGCGGAATGTGGGTTAAAAAGTTTTAAAAATAGTTAAAAATATGATAAAAAAGGGTTAGTAATTATCAATAAAAATAAATAAAAGTGAATATATTAGGCTTTTATCAAGACCATATTAAGCAAAAATTGAGTCCATCTCAAGTAATAACATTACAAATATTATTATACTTAATATTTGTACATAAAACTGTAAATATATCAAAATTAAGTAATTATTTTCTCCTACCAATAAAATTAGAAAGTAAGGGAAAACATATACAAAGATTTTTAACTTTAAAAGACTTTAGCCTACCTTTATTTTGGTTTCCTTTAGTAAAAAAAATATAGAACATTTATTTAGTATTTCCTCATAATTAGTATTAATTTTAGATAGAACTCAGTGGCAAAATACTAATATATTAATGATTAGTTTAGCTTGGAAAAAGAGAGCAATACCATTATATTGGAAAATTTTAACTCATAAAGGAGCTA
>JAKQYG010000157.1:0-6325 GCA_023356515.1 Trichodesmium sp. MAG_R04
ACAGATATATTAAATCATGATTTTCTCCCTTATCAAAAGTTAGAAGGATTATATTTATCTACAAAAGATTGGATTCAGAAATTAGATAGCAAGAATTATCAAAAACGATATACAGAAGTAAGATTAGAAGAATTAGCAATAGAATATATAGAAGAAACTTCTAAATCTCCTATTCAGGTAGATGTTGAAAAGAAAAAGAAAGATTTAGAATGTCTTGGGTTAAATTGTAGTGAATGTTTAAAGCAAATTTATAAGTGGTTTGACCCAAAGTCTCTAGCTCAAGGGGTATATACTCTTAAGGTTCAGGGTGAATTTAGTCAAGATATTCATTTGCTGAGTCAGGAAGGATACCCCTTAACCCCCCTGAAAAATGAGAGGATGAGTCATTCTTCCCTAAAATCTGTAAGTAAGAATATAAGTAGACTTACCTTGAAAGAAGAGGCAAAAAATAGTACATCAGGATTTTCCTACTTTCAGAAACTTTCCCAGAGTCCTACCTTCGTAGCTATAGTACCGGAGGGAAGAGCTTGGATAATGCCCAAGAAAAATTACTGGAAACTATGTTACGGCATCGCTATTATGACTCCAGATAACTATTTATTGTCAGACTTGTCCAGAGAATATCCATCTCCATTGCCAGGATGTACAAAGCATGACCCAACTCAACATCGAATTTTTGACTTTGAAGAACTGCCCCCCTTAGAAAAAATTAATGGTAAAGTAGCGATCTTATCGGTATTATCAGGAAATGTCTATTTTCATTGGATGGTAGACCTACTGCCGAGAATAGAAATATTGCGTCAGGGCATTTATCTAGAAAAAATAGATTGGTTTGTAGTTAATGACTATCAACAACCTTTTCAACGGGAAACATTAAAAAGTCTTGGTGTCAAAGAAGAGAAAATTTTGGCAAGCGATCGCCATTCTCATATTCAAGCAGAAGAATTGGTCGTACCCTCATACCCTAGTTATTTAGGATGGTTACAACCGTGGGGATTAAAATTTTTAAGAAAAGTATTCCTAAAAGGTATAAATATTAATAATTCAGATTTTTCTGAAAGAATATATATAGGTAGAGGTAATGCTAGGTATCGGCGAATAATGAACGAAGCAGAAGTAGTAGAAATATTAGGCAAGCTTGGTTTTACCTATGTCACTCCAGAATCAATGTCCCTAGAAAACCAGATTGCCGCTTTTGTCCATGCCAAAATTATAGTTGCTCCTCATGGAAGTGGTCTAACAAATATAGTATTCTGTAACCCAGGGACAAAAGTTATCGAACTTTTCTCACCTCACTATCTTAGATACTATTATTGGCATATTAGCCGATTATTAGGACTTGAGCATTATTATCTAATTGGTGAAACATTTAGTTGTTATCCGATTAGAAATATAATGTATGAAAGCTCTTTAGTGGAAGATATTTTAGTGAATTTAGATTCGTTCAATCAAATACTCAAAGTTGTAGGTATTGTTTAACTAGCGATCAGCGTTATGCTTTTTCAAATTATATTAGGAGTAGAAGCAAAGGTCACAGACATTTATAGAATAATTAGAGGTTATCAAAAAAAGTTGTCAGCTATTACTGATTATTGATTACCTATATTAACTACTGAATACTATGAATAGTACAAACATTTGCAGTAAAGGTTTATAAAACTGTTATTAGACAGTTACAATGTACATCAATTTAATTAAAATTAGCCCAAAGCAAGAGAAAAAATGGTATCAATAAATTCTCCCGAAACAGCAGCAGAAAATTTCCATAAAAAAGCAGAAGCTTATTTAGCAGAAAAGAAATTTGAGGAGGCGATCGCCTCCTGCGAGTTAGCAATAAAAATAGAAAAAAATTATTTTCCTCCCTACAAAACTTTAGGCAATGCTTGGCAAGTACAAGGAAAATTAGTAGAGGCAGAAAATTGGTATAAAAAGGCGTTAGAAATCAAATCAGATTGGCCAGAAGTATATGCTAATCTGGGCAGTTTATATGCCATGCAGCAAAAATGGCAAGAGGCAATATCATATTATCAAAAAGCTGTAAATCTCAAACCAGATTTTGCAGGAGCTTATCGCAATATGACAAAAGTATGGTTAAATGTTGGCAATCAAAAATCAGCAGCATATTGTCAGTACAAGGCATTGTCTATAGAACCAGAAAAAGCTACCCTTGAAGAGCTGATTAATTTAGGAAAAACTCTCGAGCAACAAGATAGTTTAAATGAAGCAATCTTTTGTTATCGAATGGCAATTAAATTAAATAGTAATTCATCAGAAGCTTATCAAAATTTAGGAGAAGCTTTAAAAGAGCAAGGAAACTTAGATGAAGCGACAGTCTGTTTTCGGAAGGCAATAGAATTAAAAGCAGCTAGTATGAAAATAGAAAATTCAGATGATGCTTTAGGAGTAGTTAATAAAAACAATTTAATTTCTAGTCAAGAGTTAAATCCTGCAGATACTTTAGTTGGTAGTTTAAATAATAATCAGGTAAATGGTAATGATACTCTTGTTGCAGCAGAAAAGATAAACAATATAGTTCCCCAACCAACTTTTATGAAGGTTAATGTTGAAGATATAGAAACTTATATGTTAGTGGCAAAGACTTACATTGACCAGAAAAAATGGGAACAAGCAATTGCTGTAAGTAAGCAAATTATTCAAATTAAAACAGAGCCCAGAGCTTATAAGATAATTGGCAATTGTTTACAAGCTATGGGTAAATTACAAGAAGCATTAGATTGGTATCAGAAAGCATTAGAAATTAAACCTGATTTTGGAGAAGTATATGCAAATGTAGGAACTATATTTGCTCAACAAAAACAGTGGGGCCAGGCAATACAATATTATCGAAGAGCAATTGCAATTAAGCCAGACTTTGCGGGAGCATATCGAAATTTAGCGAAAATTTATACTCAGGTTAATAAATCAGCAGAAGCATCAGAATACCTATATGAAGCACTAAGATTAGAATCAGGAAAAGCTACTGCAGAAGAATTGTTATTCACTGGCAATACTCTGAGTAAAAATGGCCAAGTAGAAAAGGCGATCGCTTGTTATCAAGAAGTAATTAAATTAAATCCTCAGTTAGTAGAAGCTAGCTATAAATTAGGAGAAATATTAATTAAAAACGGGCATTGGGGAGAAGCAATTGCCTGTTATCAAAGAGTAATATCTAATAACCCCAATAATTTAGAAGCTTATAAAAAATTAGGATATAGTTTACTAAACCAGGAGCAGTTAGAGTTAGCTTTACAGAATTATCAAAAAGCCCAAAAAATAGAACCAAATAATACAGAAATTAAGCAAAAAATTGGAGAAATTTATTACAGGTATGGAGAAACTTTTCAAGAAAAAGGAAAAATAGAAGAAGCCGTCAAAGCTTATAGTCAAGCAACAGAAAATTATCCAAAATTTCATATACCTTATGGAAAATTAGGGGAAATTTTCTCCCAACAGGAAAAATGGGAAGAAACTGTCAAGGTATATCGAAAAGCAAGTGAAATAAAACCAGATAATTCTTGGTATTATAACGGCTTAGGAGAAGCTCTCAAGAAATTAGAAAAATGGGAAGAAGCTGTAATAGCTTACCGCAAAGCAATAGAATTAAATTCTGACTTTTCTTGGTCTCATAATAACTTAGCAGACTGTCTATTCAAACTAGAGAAATGGGAAGAAGCTCTTGAAGCTTATCGTCAAGCAATAGAATTAAATCCTGATTTTACTTGGTCTTATATTAACTTAGGAAATACTCTTTGGGAAATAGGAAACTGGCAAGAGGCAATAGACCCCTATCGTCGCGCTTTAGAATTAAAAGCAGATTTGCCAGAAGCTTATCAAAAATTAGGATCTGCTCTGAAAAAACGTGCTGAATTAGACTTAGAAGAATCAATTAAATGGTATAAGAAAGCCATAGAAAATAATCCCGATAATGAGGAACTTTATCACAAAGCGTTAGAGGTTAAGCCAGAAGACCATACACTTTATTTACAATTAGGAAACACATTAGCAAAAAAAGGTAAAACTCATGTAGCGATCGCCTTTTATCAGTTAGGTTTACAAATTAATCCAGACGATGCAGAAATTCAAGAGCAACTAGAAAAGATATTACCTAAAAAAAATACTTTCAAAGAACAGGCAAAAGATAACAGGGAAGAGAAAAAAGTTTCTATTTATCCATTACCTTCTAGTCCCGTTATTGAAAAAAATGAAGAGAAAAAAGTTCCTATTTCTCCATTAACTTCTACGACAATTGAAAAAAAAGATTCTTATCAATTATGGATCAAGGAAAACTTACCCAACCCAGAAAAACTCAACAAAATGTCGGAAAATTTAGAGACTTTCCGATACCAACCATTGATTAGTATTATCCTGCCAGAAAAAAGGTCATCTCCATACTTACAAGAGACAGTTGAATCAGTAATTAATCAAGTTTATCCTAACTGGGAAATTTGTTATATTGCTAATAAAATCCCACAAAATATAGAAGCAGAAAACAGAATAAAATTAGTCTTGAAAAGTGAAAATAGAGATATTGCCACAGACTTAAATTCTGCCTTAGCATTAGCAACAGGAGATTTTGTTACTCTATTAAATCCTGAGGATATATTAACACCAGATGCTCTTTATCAAATGGCATTATTTCTGAATAAATATCCAGATTTAGATATGGTTTATTCAGATGAAGATAAATTGACTAGTGAAGGCAAATTAATTGAACCGTACTTTAAACCAGATTGGTGTCCAGATTCATTTTTATCTCGAATGTATACAGGTCATTTATGTATGTATCGCCGGGAATTATTGGAAAAATTGAATGGTTTTCGAGTTGGATATGAAAGTAGTTATGAATATGATTTAATTCTCCGCTTAAGCGAAATAAGTCAAAAGATATTTCATATTCCCAAGGTACTTTATCACAGCAGAATTCTTGAAAATGGAGTAGAAATAAATTGGCAAACATCAGAAGAAACTGCTAAGAAAGCATTAACTGAAGCATTAGTAAGAAGAAAAGAAACAGGAATAGTTTATGACGTGCCTAACCATCCTGGTTTTTATAGAATTCGCTATCAAATATCCGTTCAAAAATTAGTCAGTATAATTATTCCTACTCGGAATTTAGGAAATATTTTAAATAGATGTTTGGAGTCAATTTTTACTCAAACTACCTATCCAAATTATGAAGTAATAGTAATTGATAACGGTAGCAATGAACCAGAAACATTATCTATTATCGAGGAGTGGAAAAATAAACAGCCAGAACATTTCAAATGTTATGAACTGAATATTCCTTTTAATTTCTCCAAACTAAATAATTATGCCGTAGAAAAAGCAGAAGGTGATTATTTACTATTCTTAAATAATGATACAGAAGTCAAAACTGCCGACTGGTTAGAAGCAATGGTCGAGCAAGCACAAAGAGAAAAAATAGGAGCTGTCGGAGCTTTATTATTATATCCAGATAATACAATTCAACACGCCGGAGTTGTACTAGGAATGCGAAGTGTTGCAGACCATAGTCATCGAGGCTTTTCTCCTAGTGACGCTGGATACAAAGGTCAAATTATTTCTGTGAATAATTATTCTGCTGTAACTGCAGCGTGTTTAATGTGTCGACGAGAAGTATTTGAGCAAGTGGGAGGGTTTGATGAAGAGTTAGCTGTAGCATTTAATGATGTAGATTTATGTTTAAAAATGCTATATAAAGGTTATCGAAATATTTATGTACCTCATGCCATTTTATATCACCATGAGTCAAAAAGTCGGGGAGTAGAAAATACCGGAGAAAAACAACTACGTTTTCAACAAGAAATTCAGAATATGAAGCAAAGATGGAAATATCTAATAGACGAAGATCCTTGTTATAATCCTCATTTAACTCGACAACAGGAAAACTTTAGTTTAAGGGTTCAAACAAATGTAGAAGTTGCTGTTTCTTTGTATGAGAAAGATATAGAAATAGTTGGATGTTCTATAGATGTACCATTACCAGGAGTAATGCAAAATACTAGTTCTATTTGTATAGGTGGGTGGGTAGTTGGAAAAAAATCTCCTCCAGCCACAGTACAACTAATTTCTTTAACTAAATTAGGTAAAATTTTGCGGGAAGTTCCTGCTAATTTACATCGCCCAGATGTAAGTAAAATTCATCCTGAGTATCATTATGCTCAACATTCTGGTTTTTGGGGAGAAATAGAAGTAATTGAGATAGCACCAGAGTCGAAAATTTCCTTAGAAGCTATTTTCAAAGATGGTTCTCATGTGCGACTGGGTATGGTAAGTTTTAAGTGTCCTAATTTGATTTAATTTGTTTAGGCTACTTCATCCTTAA
>JAKQYG010000157.1:6425-8501 GCA_023356515.1 Trichodesmium sp. MAG_R04
GCACCAGAGTCGAAAATTTCCTTAGAAGCTATTTTCAAAGATGGTTCTCATGTGCGACTGGGTATGGTAAGTTTTAAGTGTCCTAATTTGATTTAATTTGTTTAGGCTACTTCATCCTTAAGGGGTGAAGTTAACTTTTATCTAGATAGGGTTTGCTGAAGAAGTCTTTTTAAGTAAACCCTAATCAATCATTAATTGAACCATCAGGCATAATTGTTCCTGTCAGAATTACTCCACTTAAATCTGTATTAGTAATAACTACACCTTCCAAATTAGCATGGCTTAAATTAGTTTCTTGTTTATAACTTCTAAAAGAGAAACTATGAAAATCTGCTCCACTCAAATTAGTATGAGCAAGATTAGCATATTCTAAGTTAGCACCATGAAGACTAGCATTACTTAAATTAGCTCCTTCTAAACTTGCTCCCCAGAGTCTTGCTTCTAACAAATTAGCATCAGTTAAATTAGCACTACTCAAATTTGCTAGAGTCAAATCTGCTTCTAATAAACGAGTGCTAGTTAAATTAGTATTTGTTAAATTTGCTCTGTTGATATCTGCTCTATATAAGTTAGCTTTTTCTAAATTAGCTCCTGTTAAATTAGCTCCGGAAAGGTTAGCTCCATTTAAATCTGCACCTTGGAAATTTACCCCTGTTAAATTAGCTCCCGACATATTAGCATTCTTTAAATTAATGTCATGAAAATTTGCTCTGGTTAGGTCACATTGTTTCCATAAGAATGATACACACCAATTATATTCTAAAAGATGATTAACATCTTCATAATTAGCTCCCATAATTGGCGCAGATAAACTCAAGTATATGAAAGAAATGACAAAAGTAACAGTTGCTAAAAATTTCATTGCTAAAGTTATTTTAATTGAACTTAAACTAATTTTTTTGAATTGAGTCAGCAAACTTTATCCAAAATAGATAAAATGAAAAGTCCGCTAGTACAACTTAAAACATAATCATAATATGTATAAATAAATTGTCTAACGAACTAATCAAAGTTTTGACCCTTGCTATTAATTAACCAAGACGTAAAGCATAATCATCAGAATTTACTACAAGAATGTTATTTTTAACATCTTCCTCAGAAGTGCCTTTTACTACTCCTAATATAAAACTATTGTCAAGCTTAATTACTGTATCAGTACCTATTGATTCATAACTTAAGTCCTCAGAAGAGGTAAAGTCAGCAATGACAATAATCCGATCATTATCTCCAACATTAAAATCAGTAATAATGTCAGCTTGCTGTATTTCCTCTATTCCTGCAGCAGTAACACTTCGCAGAATAAAACTATCTGCACCCGCATCACCTGTCAGGATATCAGTACCATGATCGCCAATTAGATAATCATCTCCCATTCCACCTGTTAATTCATCATCTCCTTTTCCACCCCGCAACCAGTCATTACCCTCTAAACCGAAAAGAGAATCATTACCTTGATTTCCACTGATGAGGTCATTACCATCACTACCTGTTATCTTATCATCACCTTTTAAACCCTTCACTACTGAGGATTCATCCACTTGATTTATTACAAAATCATCGTCATCATTAGTAGCTTGACTCATTAGTCTATTAACTCCCTAATTGTCCATAATTTACCACTTCATTAATTATATTCAATTTTTATCTAACTGTCCATAAAAAGTGATGAGGGGATCAAAGCTCATTAAATCCCACATTCCGCACTTCTTAACATTAAATTGATAACATTAAATTGATAAGTTTTATTAATCTATCACCCCGAATGCCCTCCCTGAAAGCTTTATAGCTATGGGCATCGATTTTCACTATTATAAAGAATTATAAATAATTTTCTCATAAAAAATTAGTTATTGATAAATTTTATTGATATTGAGTTCTATAATGAAGGTTTTGCGTATAAGTCTCTTTGAAAATGTAAATATACATAAAGATAAATGTTCAAAATAATCTGGGTGAATTTAGAAAAATTTGATTACTTTTTCTTAGAATAAAAAGGAAAATTAAAAGCAATTAAATGATATTTAAACTATTTATTCTTACTCCTGATTACTTAACCATTCCTTAATAGTTATGATC
>JAKQYG010000158.1 GCA_023356515.1 Trichodesmium sp. MAG_R04
TAACTTACCCATGGAAGTCAATTTAGCATGGCGTCCGTGGAGAGTTTGGTGAAAATTATCTCCTACATTAGAAAAACTCAAACAAACTTGTAAAAAATCTGGGGGATAATAAACTAACTTTTCAGCCCATTCAATAGCGACAATACCTAAAGGTACTTCTAAACCTTCCCAATAAATTTCTAAGTTTAAGGCTTCTATCTCTGAACTTTCTAAACGATATAAATCAAAATGATAAAGAGGAATTTTGCCAGAAAAATATTCATTAATTAATGTGAATGTGGGGCTATCAATTGTTTCGGTTATTCCTAAACCTATCCCAATACCTTGAATAATGGTAGTTTTACCAGAACCTAAATTTCCCTCCAATAAAATTACACTGCCAGCAGGTAAAAATTTCCCTAAACTTTTACCAAGGTTGTAAGTGGCTGCTGCATTTCCTAATGACAAAAATATTTCTTGACTTTTCATTTAATTCTTACATAAAAAATTAGGGGTTTAGGATGAGATATTAAGATACTGAATGGCTATTAAGTGACCTGAATGAACTATTTCTTCCTTAATATTCTGAATATTAAGGCCAAATGTAGATAGTATCTTTCATCAAACAATTGTTAAGCAAAACTTACAAGCAGTGTGTCAACCTGTTTTTTTTGTTTAACATGGCCTTGAGTCTCATTTAGAGAAAGTGATTTTCGCACAAAGCTTTTAGGCTACACCAAATCTCTGTGCAATTTTTCTAATTGAAGTTTCACCTTGAGAGTAAGCCTTGAGTATTTTTTTTTTCTGAAGTCGATTGAGTAAGCTTTTATTTAGTTCTTAATAAACTTTATATTACTATACCTTATTTACCTGCAATCTGCTGTATAATATTTTATGGTAGGGGCTTTATTATCCAAATTAAAGTAAAACTGGAATTTGGAGATCAAAAATTGTCATAAAGTAGGCGAAAAAAAGTAGTATATCTGAAAGTAGCGAAAGTGAATATTTTAGTAGAAAATTTAGGAATTCCTAGAATGCCATCTCATTTAAAACTACGATCTTATCAGCAACAAGCTGTTAATAATTGGTTTGCTAATAGAGGTAGAGGAATTTTAAAAATGGCAACTGGTACTGGTAAAACAATAACTGCTTTAGCGATCGCTACTCAACTTTATCAAAAAATCAGCTTACAAGCATTAATTGTAGTTTGTCCTTATCGTCATTTAGTAACTCAATGGGGAAGAGAATGTAAAAAATTTGCTCTCCAACCAATTCTAGCTTTTGAGAATGTACATACTTGGCAAAATAAACTTTCTACTACACTTTATAATATTCATTCTGGTCATCTAAAATTTATTTCTATTATTACTACTAACTCTACTTTTATCTCAGATAGTTTTCAATCTCAACTTAAATATTTTCCTGAAAAAACTTTGATTATTGGGGATGAAGCTCATCATTTAGGTTCCCCAAAATCAGAGAAAAGCTTACCAAAAAATATTGGCTTAAGACTTGCGCTATCTGCAACTCCAGAAAGATATTTTGACGACCAAGGAACTACAGCAATTTTAGATTATTTTGGTCAAATATTGCAACCAGAACTAACTTTAGCTAATGCTATTCAACAAGGTGCTTTAGTCCGTTATATTTATCATCCAATTTTAGTAGAATTGACAGAGGATGAAAGTAGAAATTACGTAAAACTAACCTCTAAAATTGGTTGGGCATTATTGTTATCAGAAAAAGAGAATGCAGAAATAGATCAAGAAGATTTAACAGCTTTATTAATACAGCGTTCTCGATTAATTGCTTCAGCAAAAAATAAATTAACAACATTAAAAAAATTAATGGCAAATCGTTTACAAACAACTCATACTTTATTTTATTGTGGAGATGGATTTGTAGAAAAAGAAAATATTTCAGATTTACGACAAATGGAAGCAGTGGTAAAGATTTTAGGTTCAGAATTAGGTTACCGTGTTAATACTTATACTGCGAAAAATTCCATTAAACAAAGAGAGAAATTAAGAAAACAATTTGAAAGTGGAGAATTGCAAGGTTTAGTAGCAATTCATTGTTTAGATGAAGGGATAGATATACCAGCAATTAAAAATGCAGTTATTTTGGCAAGTAGTCAAAACCCTCGACAATTTATTCAGAGAAGAGGCAGAATTTTACGCCCCCATCCTAGTAAAGAAAGGGCAACTTTATTTGATATGATTGTTTTGCCTCCAGATATGGGTAGAAGTAGTTTACAAGTAGAACGCAATTTACTGAGAAAGGAGTTAAAACGCTTCTTAGAATTTGCTGATTTGGCGGACAATGCTGGAGAAGCTAGGATAAAATTATTAAACATCCAAAAAAAATACGGATTATTAGATATTTAAATCTGAGAAATAGTAGGGACGTTCCATGCAACGTCCCTACAAGGTTTTGTTTATGGCGATGTGGTTCATCACTCACGGGGTGACAAGTAAACTTAATGGTAGATATAGTAAATAATTAGTAATAATTTGAGACAATAAATTGAATTATTATTCAATTTAAAAAGAAAGCTTATTGAATTTGGGAGGTAGCGATCGCCAATTTACTCTTCTCCACCATCTGAGTTGATTATTTATTCATTTAAAACTTTTGGAAATAGTTAAAAATATGATAAAAAAGGGTTAGTAATTACAAATAAAAATCAATAATAGTGAATATATTAGGCTTTTATTAAAACCATATTAAGCAAAATTTGACTCCATCTCAAGTAGTAACATTACAAATATTACTATACTTAATAAAATAGAAAAGAGGCACTTATCACCCCGTGAGGCCTAACACTATTTTAAGTTTGACACGCCACTACGAATAGTATTCATGGGTAAGTCCTATTAATTTTTTCAACTACCACTACAGGAATTAAACTTCTTTCTAAAACTGCTTGAGAAACTGACCCAACTAACACATTCTCCCATAAACGATGCCCCCTTTTCCCCATTACAATTTCTGCCACTCCATACTCTCGTGCAACTGAAATTATTTCTTCCGATACTACACCCCCAACAATTAAAAACCGATATCGAATATCTGCCAAAAGTTTTCTTGTTTGCTGTCGCAGTTGCTTAATACTTCCTGTATTATCAGACTGAATAACGTGTAAGACTACAACTTCCCCATCACAACGCCTTGCCAACTCTGCAACTTTTAATAATACCTCCTCAGCAAGTGGTGAAGTGTCGACTGCAGCTAACAAAACAATATGACGAGCGATCGCTACTTTTGTCGGATCGACTTCTCCTTTTTCTAACAGTTTTGGTGCTAAGGTAGGTATTGCCCAAGCTCCTAAAGGTGCTGTGACTAATATGGATAAGGCAGCGATCGCTAAAATTGTTTCCCCTCCCTCAATGCCTACTGCTAGAGGAATAGCTCCAATAGCAGCTTGCACAGTTGCTTTAGCAGAATTTCCAGGAAGCAAAAATAGACGTTCTTGCCAATTCCAATTACTGCCCAAAGTCGAGAGATACCAACCAAGCATCCGCCCGACCAAAGTACCCACAGCTAAAATTAACAACCCCACCAATAAGACATTTTCTAGCACTGGCAATGGGATACTGGCACCGAGCAAAACAAACAAAACTATTTGTGCCACCACCCACAAAGTCTCAAAACCATTTCTTAACCGTCGTCCCAGGGGAGCATCAAATTCGATGACAAAAAATCCTGTTGCCATGACTGCCAAATAACCAGAAAATATGGGAAATTTTTCTGCTAATACCACTAACAATAGAGTTAAACTTCCTGCAACCAAAGTATCTTGAGTATAATTTTGAGTCCAATTTTGTTTAACTAATAATAATACTAATATTCGCGCCATCAGCAACCCAGCGATCGCTCCAAAGATAATTTGCATAGTGACCTGAAATGGTAATATTTGTAATGCGTCTAGAGTTACGCCACCTGGTAAAGTTATACTAGTAGTTGTTCCCTGGGATAAAAATGCCAGTAGTAAACTAAAAACTAACAACAGCAAAACATCTGACAAAGCACTACCAGTCAAAATTGCATCAGGAATACCTTTAGTTACTCCCCAACCGTAACTTTTGAGGCGCAACATTCCAGGAACAATAACTGCAGGAGACTCAGCACCAATGATACAACCTAATAATAACCCTGTCGCAAAATCAAAATTAAGTAGCCACATAGCTGCTAGGGCAATAACAATAGTTTCACAGGTTGCCGGAAGAAAACCTAACCGTAGTGCAACACTACCTTGTTGTATTAATTTTTCTCTATCTAAACCTAACCCTGCTTTCATCAAAATTATCGTGACAGCGAGGGTGCGCAGGGAGTCGGCAGCTTGCAAAATGCTAAAGTCAATGATATTGCTAATTTGGGGACCTAATAATATTCCCACTAATATCATTCCTACCAGTGGAGGTGCTTTTAACCTAAAGGCAATTTCACCTACAAAAAAGCCCATTAATAATATCAAAATAATACTTTCTAACATAAGAGGGAATATGCAAGAAAAAAGAAGGATAGACTAAAAATGTATTATATCTGAAGGGGTGACGAGACGGCTAAAAACTTATTAGGTGGCAGGTGGTACGGTTTGATGTTTACTAAAATTCATTACTACAATTTGAGCAGACGGACGAGCGATCGCTTAAGCTAAAATGCTTCAGTTTAAAAGCTTGACATAATTACAATTTTGTGGTAGAGGAAGAGATTAAGCGATCGCTACACCCTTCCCCAAAAACTTTTTAGACTATAGTAAATTTAGAGATACAGTTTTTTTCATATGTTAAAAATAAAGATTTATCCTGGAAACAGAGTGGCCAGTTGTGTAAGTTCTAATAATGATATAATTTTTTCTTTAGTTAAATTTGTAATTTAGATAATTATGCGAACCCATTATTGTGGCCAGGTAAATAGTAATAATATTGAAGAAACTGTGAACCTTTGTGGATGGGTAGACCGCCGTCGGGATCATGGGGGGGTAATTTTTTTAGACTTGCGCGATCGCTCTGGTATTATCCAAATAGTCAGCGATCCAGAGCGCACACCAAACTCCTATCAAATAGCAGGAGATATTCGTTCCGAATATGTTGTACAAATCACAGGTCGAGTTAGTCGTCGCCCCGCAGATTCTCTCAACCTTAGACTTTCTACTGGAGAAATCGAAATTTACGCTGATGATATTCAACTGTTAAATGGTTTGGGTAAACAACTACCATTTCAAGTTTCCACTACTGAAACAGAAACAGTACGAGAAGAATTACGACTAAAATATCGGTATTTAGACTTGAGAAGGGAGCGTATGACTCGCAACTTGTTATTACGCCATGAAGTTGTCAAAGCGATACGTCGTTTTCTGGAAGACGAACAAAATTTTTTGGAAATTGAAACCCCTATGCTTACCCGCTCTACTCCAGAAGGAGCGAGGGATTATCTAGTTCCCAGTCGCGTTCATCCTGGAGAATGGTTTGCCCTACCCCAGTCTCCCCAACTTTTCAAGCAAATATTGATGATTTCTGGTTTTGACCGTTATTATCAAATCGCCCGTTGTTTCCGGGATGAAGATTTGCGAGCAGACAGACAACCAGAATTTACTCAGTTAGATATGGAAATGAGTTTCATGTCTGAGGAAGAAATTCTTCAATTAAATGAGCAGTTGGTAGCTTACATTTTTCAAAAAGTAAAAAGTATAGACTTACCTTTACCATTTCCCCGACTGACTTATGCGGAAGCGATGGAACGCTATGGTAGTGATAAACCTGATATTCGGTTTGGTTTAGAATTGGTGGATGTCTCTGACTTGGTGAAAGATTCTGGTTTCAAAGTATTTTCTGGTGCTATTGCTAAAGGCGGAATAGTGAAAGTTTTGCCCATTCCTGGAGGTAACGATGCTATCTCCAATGTTAGAATTAAGCCTGGTGGTGACTTGTTTAAAGAAGCGAGTGAAGCAGGAGCAAAAGGTTTAGCTTATGTTCGCGTCAAAGAGGGAGGTAAAATAGATACTATTGGAGCTATTAAGGACAACCTCACCAATGAGCAAAAACAGGAATTACTCAAACGTACTAATGCTCAACCTGGTCATTTGTTGTTATTCGCTGCGGATAAAGCAAATACTGTTAACAAAACCTTAGACCGTCTCCGGTTAGTTTTGGGGGAACAGTTAGGATTAATTGATCAGGATCAAATTAGTTTATTGTGGGTAACTGACTTTCCAATGTTTCAATGGAATGAGGAGGAAAAACGTTTGGAAGCTTTGCACCACCCCTTTACTGCACCTCACCCAGACGATCTTAATGATCTGAAGACCGCACGAGCCCAAGCTTATGATTTGGTGTTTAATGGTTATGAAGTCGGCGGTGGTAGTCTGCGAATATATCAACGGGATGTGCAGGAAAAAGTATTTGAAGCTATCGGTTTATCTGATGAGGAAGCTCATAATAAGTTTGGCTTTTTATTGGAAGCGTTTGAATATGGTACTCCTCCCCACGGTGGTATTGCATATGGTTTGGATCGGTTAGTGATGCTGTTAGCAGATGAGGAGTCTATTCGGGATGTAATTGCATTTCCGAAGACTCAGCAGGCAAAGTGTTTGTTAGCAAATGCACCCTCTGAGGTTGATAAAAAGCAGTTGAAAGAATTGCAAATTAGTTCTATTTTTAAGCCGAAGTCTTAGTGGGACTTACAGTATAAGGAGCAAGGAACTCACCCCCTTGCTGAAAAAGTCTTTTTCAAGCATAGTAGGGACGTTACATTCCACATTCCGCAGGATTTTATGTGCTACACTTGCGGAATGTGGGTTTAATTTAGCCAAGCTGTCATAGTGCTGATCGCTTTTCGAGAGCAAGCAAATGTGAGTTACACTATCCAACATCAACTCCCATGTGCTCACCTTAAGAGATCAAATATCCAAATCAGTAATCTTCAATTTTGGTCCGTAAGTTTCAATAAACTCACGCCTCGGCGCCACCCGGTCCCCCATCAACACCGTAAATATCCGATCTGCCTCCGCAGCATCTTCAATTTCCACCCGTTTCAAAGTCCGAGTTTCAGGACTCATTGTTGTATCCCATAACTGTTGTGGCATCATTTCTCCCAAACCCTTAAACCTTTGGACAGTATACTTAGCATTACTAGGAAACTCATTTGCAATCAGTTGATGAAGTTCGCGATCGCTATAACAATAATAATGACTCCGACCCCGCTCCACTTTATACAATGGGGGACAAGCAATATAGATATAGCCCTGGTCTACTAATGCCCGTTGGTATCGATAGAAAAACGTTAACAATAACGTGCGGATGTGGGAACCATCAACATCAGCGTCAGTCATAATAATTACCTTATGATAGCGCAGTTGAGAAACATCAAACTCATCCCCTTTGATACCCAAACCCAAAGCTGTAATCATTGATTGAATTTCATTATTTTTGTAGATTTTAGCATCATCTGTTTTCTCAATGTTGATAATTTTACCCCGTAGCGGCAATATAGCTTGAAAACGGCGATCGCGACCTTGTTTAGCACTATTATGAACAAAAACTCCACTAGCTAAGGCAAAGTTATGAGTATTAGGAACTTCGATATCATAAACATCTAACCGCTCTTCCAGGGCTTCAATAGAAATAACCCGATGATTATAGTTACGAATGGTATCCCGCGCTAAAAATTCATCTTTTTCAGAATAGCGATATGTGAACTCAAGGTTTGCCCTTTGGCGTGCCAAGTTTTCCTCAGTTTGCAGTTCCTGAATATTGGTAGAATTATTATTGAATTTATTAAAATCAACAGAATGAGGATAGTCCTCATCTCCTGACTCGTATACTCCTGCTAACAAATGAGTATAAATCCAACTTTCTTTTTGAGGGTTCCAAACCATTTCATAACTATCTAATCCCTGACCAGTTTTTGTCTTTTGAGATAACTTTCGATACAGAGGCATCAAAGAATCATTTGCTGTTAATAAAGCTGCTGATTTATAACTACCATCCCTAAGCATAAAAAGATGGTCTGGAGTACAAATTATAGTTTCATTATTATCCAAAGTTATCTTAATAACTTTGGCATTTTTCTTAGTTATTCTAGCATTAATTATCTTTTCAATTGCGACATTTCCACTTTTATTAATTGTGTAACAAAAATGCTCTTTACCCTCAGCTTGTTCAGCTACTATTTCCGCAAAACTAATATTATTCCCATTAGCTAACGCAATACTTTGTTTCCCAATAAAACAACCACCAGCACTATCACCTTCCACAAGGTATATCTCAGATTCTTCAGGGTTTTTTGTACTGCAGTCAGCTAGTTTTCCTGGTAATGGAGAAGATTCTAAAACAGATTTTCTCCTCACCAAATCCCTTGCTCTACGAGCGGCTTCTGCTGCCTTAAAAGCTTGATTAGCTTCTTGTTGCCAATCATCTGTATAAGTAGATATGTAACTACTAACCATAAGACTATACCGCTTAAATTTACACAATTTACTGAAAAATTCGGTCGAAAGCCTCCCCCTAGAA
>JAKQYG010000159.1 GCA_023356515.1 Trichodesmium sp. MAG_R04
CCCAAGAGTTACGGGCAGCAGAAGATCCAGAGTTTGAAACATTTTATACCAAAAACATTTTGCTGAACGAGGGGATACGAGCTTGGATGGCTCCTGCAGATCAGCCACATAAGAACTTTATCTTCCCAGAAGAAGTATTACCTCGTGGTAACGCTCTATAATATATCTTGATATATTCCCACGCCATACTGTAAAGTTGGCGTGTTTTTCTAATCTTCTAGTCCCGGTTTATCATTGTACTCTACTAAACTCTAAGGACAAAATAGTCTACCAACCTATTTTTAACTCCCCTTGGGAGCGGTTCCTTGCTCTTTAAAGGAGCGTCGGGACTGAATCCTGCATTTATATACTTAGTTAGTCCTAATTTTCTCTTGAAAATTATATATACAGTCATTTTTTCGTGGGGATGTAGGCTTGATAAGGAGCTATACGTAGATCACCCAATGATTGCATATTATTCAAGCTAGGGAACAAAAGGTAAATTACGCCAATTTTATAATAGTTGTCATTTTCTAAAATTACTATTACAATAACATACGTAAACAGATATGTGAATCACTTAAAGTAGCCAATGACTTATTGTCAAAATCTGATATTATTGCCTGCGAAAGCTTAAATATTAAAGGGCTAACACTCAGTTAATTAATGACGCGATCTGAGTATCAACTTCTTTATCTTCTTGCAGTGAAAGCAAATGATGCTGGAGTGAAAACTATAGCTGTCAATGTCTGCGGATACCAGCCAAGATTACTCAAATTGCAGTAAAAAAGTTCCCAAATGGTTGTCTCAAGAAACTCATTCTTGTCCGCACTGCGGTATGGTAATAGATCATGATTTGAACCCAGCGATAAATATAAAAAACAGGGCAATAGGGCATTGAGTTCTTAAAGCTTGTGGAGTCCGACGGAGTGCCGGGGTTGCGAAGCGAGAAGCCCACACTGTAGTATCAGCTTAGTTTAGGAGTATTTCACAGTAACAAAAAACCGCTTAGGTAAAAGAGGAGGTGATGCCTATGTCGAATAGTAGTTAACTTATGGGTCACCTGACTGGAATGTGCCCGCTGTACGTCGGGTTTGTTCTTTAGTAGTTAGTCTTTGTATTATCTCGACTAATAAGCTCAACCAGGTTAAGGTTGAGCTAACCTTCGTGACGATAGTCAGGTTTCAATTGGTATGACCCCCTTAAAGAAATTGGAGAGGTGATCGTAGTTTAATTTTAGGATCTTTGCAGCTCATCTGTCGTTACTTTAACTGGTGATGCCCTAAAGATTAAAAGTGTATGGCTTTGAGTAGATAAAATTCTGCGCCGCCCTTATGTAAACTTGGTGCTTAGGTATCTGATAAAACACTATCCAAATATTAAGAGCGGATAGTTTTTTTGTGAGTAATTTTAGGAATAGTTCAATGACTCAATTACTGAGTGTAGAAGAAATTAATCAACGTGCCAGTAAGCTATTAGACTGGAAATTAGAAGGAAACAAGCTAAAGTTTATAAAAATATTTAAAGATTTTGTTGAAGCAATTAGTTTTGTAAATAAATTAGTGGCTCCGGCTGAAGCTTCACAACATCATCCAGACTTGAAAGTATCTTATAATAAAGTGACAGTTATATTAACAACCCATGATGCTGGTGGCTTAACAGAAAAAGACTTTAGCATGGCTCAAATAATATCTAGCTTAAGTTAACTAAATCTTTGATTCATTTCATAAAAAATTGAAAGTTCTGGTCTGAGATGAATCAATTCTAAATTAATGAGACTTGATGTTCCAAATGAATCAACGAAATCAAAGCAGAATTAGCAATGGTTTTGCTCTCATTATTGACCATTTTGGGCATAGAATAAGGTTTATGGAGTAGGTAGAAAATGATGCGGGAGAAATTGATAAAACAGACAAGGTCATAATTTATAGTCACAAGCAATTTATATGATGGAGTCAAAAATATTCCTTTAAATTCAAGATAACCAGAAATGGGTTTGCTTAGTTTAATACCCTGCTTGGTATAGGGTATGAAAAAAATCAACTTTAGTATTTATTGCTGATGCTTTCAGCGAAAAGTACTGATTATACTATGCATAGCAATTCTATTTCAGTTGTAATATTTTGGTGGTAGTTAGGGCCCAGAAGTCATAATCTTAAATGTTTGCTGAAAGCTTTATCAAATGGAAAGATTACCTCAAAATTATATGCCAAAAAGCTTAGAGCAGTTACTAGACATTGGAATAGCTTTATCTGACACTCATAATTTGGGTGAACTATTAAATTTGATATTATCCAAAAGTCGAGAAATAACTTGTAGTGATGCAGGTAGTGTTTACTTAGTAGATGATGTAAATCTTAAAGAAGGAAAGTTAGTTTTCAAGGTTGCACAAAATGATTCTTTGCCAGAACTAACCTTTAAGGAAGTAGTATTAGCTATGACATCTGAAAGCTTGACCGGGTATGTTGCTTTAACTGGTCATACTTTAAATTTACCGGATGCTTACAATCTTCCTAAGAATACTCCCTGTAAGTTTGATCAGAGTGTTGATGAGAAAACTGGTTATCGCACTTGTTCAGTCTTAATTTTACCCATACAAAACCGACATCAAGAAATTATTGGAGTGCTTCAGTTGATTAACCGTAAGGTTCAATCTAATGTTTTACTTACAAAAGAAAATGCCAAAGAATTAACTCAGCCATATTCAGAATGGGAAGAAAGAATATTAACTTCTTTAGCTTCTCAAGCAGCTATATGCATAGAAAGAAATAATCTACAAGAAAATATAGAAAATTTATTTGAGGGTTTTGTCAAAGCATCAGTACGTGCAATAGAAGCTAGAGACTCTTGCACATCAGGTCATTCAGAGCGAGTAGCCTTGTTAACGGTAAGACTGTGTCAAGAATTGAACATGATTACTAATGGAATATTGTCGCCGATATATTTTAGTAATAAGCAAATTAAAGAAATCCGTTATGCAGCTCTGCTACATGATTTTGGCAAAATAAGTGTGCCAGAAGCTATTTTAACCAAACGCAAAAAACTATATCAAGAACAATTAGAACTAATCCAGCAAAGATTTTCTCTGGCCCAACGTACTTTAGAAATGGAATCTGCTCAAGCCAAATACAAATATTTGCTTGGACATTTGTCTGAAATATCTCAATCAAAGACTCAAGAAAATTGTCTTTTGTGTCAAAAAATCAAAAATTTAGATTTAGAATTAGAAGCCGCAATTGCCCAGCTTAATGACTATTGGCAAACAATACTAACAGCTAATGAGCCCACGGTTATAGCAGAAGAACCACTGAAACAACTACAGCATATCTCACGATATACCTATAAAGATATAGATGGTCAAATGAAACCTTTGATTACACCAGAGGAAATGGCTCAACTTAGAGTTCCGAGGGGTAACTTGACTCCTGAAGAACGACAAGCTATTGAGGCTCATGTAACAGATTCTTACGAATTTTTAAAGCAGATTCCCTGGACAAAAAATCTACATAAGATACCAGAAATTGCTTATGGACACCATGAAAAATTGGATGGTAGTGGTTATCCTAGGGGACTAAAGGAAAACGAAATTTCTATTCAAACTCAGATAATAGTTATTGCAGATATATATGATGCTTTAACGGCTGGCGATCGCCCATATAAACAAGGCTTACCTGTAGAAGTTGCTCTGAGAATTATGGGTTCTGAAGCAGCCGAGAATAAAATTAATAGCCATTTATTGGAATTATTTGAACAGAAACAAATCTTTTCCATACTAGGACACAGTAAATAATACGAAGTTACTAATAACTTTGATATCTTGAGTAGGGGTTGAAATTTGTCGTTTTAAATCCGCCATACTAGAGAAGCTTGGAATTGCTTTACAAAATTTAAAATTGTTGAACTTTTTCGTACCTAAACACTAATGTTTAAAAAAGTGAGTAACTTGTTTAATATAGAATCCGGTTAATTAGACATTGCAAGTAATGTTTTACGGCCACCAGTGGAATTGAGTTATCGCCCGCAAGATTTCTGGTTGTTTGATTAGCTGATAACAGCGATAGAATTCCATTCCGCTGTGCGATCGCAGATTACTTGTTTCAGCTCTTCATATGAATCAAAAACTTTATTCATAATTGATTCGTCTAGTAATGGCCATAGCCTCTCTGCTGGCTGTAGTTCAGGACAATAAGCAGGTGATATCATGTCCGGTAGCATCATTTGTGCATAAAATTAAGCCATTCTTGGAGTAAACCCTTCTACCTTATGCCTTCTGCCTTCCTTCCACAAAGTATTCAGGCGGACATGATATAAGAACTCTAAAAACAAACCCGGCGGGATTTCTAACTTATCTGTTATATCATGTCCGGTAGCATCGTTTGTGTATAAAATTAAGTCACAATTGGAAGAAACCCTTCTACCTTATGCCTTCTACCCTCTGCCAACATCCACCAAAGTCTAAGTCTTTAGGTGGACATTATATGACATGCCATCCAGCTCTATCCAGTACCAGTAATGCTGGATTCTCCTGATTAATTCCCTGGGCTTGGGCAAAAGCTTCGAGAATCAGACTCATTATTTGTGTTTCCACTCGGTCAAAAAACCACCATTCACTTTCTCCACTACTAGGTTCAACAAAGCCATACACTCAAAACCACTCAAATCTCTAGTAAACTGGGGCACTCTGAACTCCCCACAAGGGGAACCAATCCCTACGAATTACAGGTTTAAGTCCTTAACGATGTTCATCCATAGTCCACAGTCGTAAAGGTTTACCTAGTTTGATTTCTAATTCTTGAAGTCGCTGCTGGAGTTTTTTTTCCATTCTTCCTGTTCCAACTCGGAAGCTAAAGCATGAGATGGACGAGGCACTTTAATCTTGTATTCTAGCCCCCTTAGATACTCCCATCCTCGCTGTGGAGATACCGAACCTTCCAGCAACTCACTCATCCAGATATCCACCTTTGGGCCACACCAAATGCCTTCACCAGGAGGCTCTCCTTCTAAAACTTATACCAGTAGAGCTGGCTGCTGCTCCGGGAGTAAGGGTTTGGCTCCCTGGTTCTGGTGACGACCATCTCCAATCACTGCTGGTCCCCCTTTGTTAAACCGTTGGGCGATTGCTCGAATCCATTGCAAGCCTAACCCAATCACTGTTGCTACTTCTTCACTCTTTGAACCTTTGGCCAATAGCCAGATAATCTGCCACTTAGAGTATTCTATCACGTCTCTAGCGCCTCGATAAAGCTTCTCTATTTCTTGTAGTGCAAATTTGCTCTCTAATGCTCAAACGCTTTCTGTTTGCTTTGATGCCTACCCATTCCTAGTCAAATACATATACATATACTATGTAACCGGATTCTATATAACAAGTGAATATTCCTGCCCGGCCAAGAACTAAAATTTATTTTCAGATTAGGTAGTAGCAATATAAGTTATACCAGGTCAATAAATGTTTGTTACAAATGACCGTCTACAAGTCTCTCTTATAAAGGCTTGGCCTTTGCAGGAATTCTTCAAATTGATATTAAAGGATGTTAAATAATGAAAGTCTGAGTTGCTATGGTGTGAGTTATATCAGGTATTCGGTCAGAAGTTAACGACACTCAGATACTTAATAATCAGTCAATTTTAGTAAAATGTCCTTCGGGGCCCTAAAATTTTTGAATATAATTTGAATATAAGGTTGTTGATACGAAAAAATTGTGATAGTCTTTCAATCACTACCTAGTTGTGTGGACAAGCTGTCGCTTTTCAGGATATGCCCAATCTGCCCTTAAATCTAAAATGCCTGTAAATGCCTGTGGATGAGTAACCGCCGACGGCCTCAGTTGAAGCAGGAAGTAAGCGTCAATTTGTCACGTTATGTGAAGCTTTGTATCAGTTTTATAGAGAAGGTTATGCTGTACTAGCGCAACTTTAATATCTACGTCCAATCAAAAGTTTCCAAATTCGACTTACCTACAACAAAGGTTAACAAAGATTATTTTGGCCCATAAAACTTGGGTTTGGTGATGGTGCAGCACAGGTCTAGGTGATAACTGTGATTACCATAAAGTTGGGTTTAAAGCCTCGCCCTTCGAGGGTTACTTTTCATGTTGTGGCTTTCTCTGTTATAGTGATATTGGTGTACAATAAGAGAAGCTTTCGGTTCAATGATGGGCAGTTCGCGCATTTAAGGCACAAATAAACACCCATAAGAATTTTTGACAAGTCGCGGAAGGCCTTCTGAAGCTTTGGGTGGGTGCTGAGGTAGACGTAAGAACACTATCAAGGCAAAAGTATCTTGTGAAACATCTTTCGGCTGAGAAGCTTATGCTTATGCAGTAATCCCCATATTTTTAGGCCAGGAAAGATATCAACAATATGGTGATAATGATGAGTTAATTATTTGGTACCATCATAGCTATTGCCCTGTCCTAGTGGTTAGAATGGGAAATACTAGTTTTTGCCTAAATGTATATTGTTTGTGCTAAAGGTTTATAATTTGTGCTAAAGGTTTATAATGGTAACCGGATTTCTTTATAGAAGAGCAATCTATTGGTGTGAGGATTAGAGGAAAATGTCAAAAAAATTCTGGAATTGTTTACTATTTAGTCAGACTGTCTTAGGAGCAGTCCTTGTTGCATCCTCAACTGCTGTGGCAATTGAAAGTCAACAGACTAATAAAGTTATTCAGGCTGAAGCTGCAAAAACTAAAAATTTATTAACCAATACATATACGTATATACGGGAAAATGAACTCTTAGCTCAAATTCCTGGAACAAATTCGGCTAATTCTGTTACCAATTCACCAACAACTACCATACGACAAATTAACCGCTACGGTAGAGAAGGTAAAAATCTTCGTCAGCCAAGTATTTATAATACTAACATAATTAATCCTAAAAGGACAAAAGGTCAAGTTACTTCTGTATCTCAACTTTCTGATGTTCAACCTACAGATTGGGCATTTCAAGCACTACAATCTTTAGTCGAACGTTATGGATGCATTGTGGGATATCCAGATGGTACTTACAAAGGCAACCGTGCTTTGACCCGTTTTGAATTTGCTGCTGGTGTTAACGCTTGCCTAGATAGAATTACAGAGCTTTTACAAGCATCGATACAAGATACAGTAACTACAGAAGACCTAGCTATTCTGCAAAGGTTACAAGAAGAGTTTTCTGCAGAATTAGTGATTCTTCGGGGTCGTGTCGATGCCCTAGAAGCTCGTGCTGCTGAATTAGAAGCTAATCAATTTTCTACAACTACCAAGCTTAGAGGTGAGGTAATTTTTGCTCTTGCTGATAATTTTAAAGATAATGCTCAGGGTGAAGATCAAACTATATTTCAACATAGGGTACGTCTGAATTTCAATACTAGCTTTTCTGGTGAAGACCTATTATTTACCAGGCTACAAGCAGGTAATGCTCAAGCATTTAACCAATCAATGGGACAGCAAAGCTTTAATATTCTTGGCCGTAAAGATGATGTGGTTGAGCTAGATAAACTTTTCTACAAGTTCCCTCTCAGGGATAACATTAGAGTAACTGTTGCTGCTAATAAGGTAAATTGGTACGACTTTGTTCCAACACTTAATCCTTATATGGAGGACTTTGATGGAGGAAGTGGTTCTCTCAGTGCTTTTGGTCAAAGGAACCCAATTTATCGCATAGGGGGAGGTAAAGGACTTGGCATTGAGTATGATTTTGGTTGTAAAAACAACTATAATTGTGAATATAGTCCATTTTCTCTATCTTTTGGCTACTTAACACCAGAGGGTGAAAACCCTCATCAAGGAAAAGGTCTGTTTAACGGAGACTATGCTGCTCTGGCACAATTAACGTTTACCCCCATTAAAAATTTCCAAATTGGACTTACCTACAACCATTCTTATATGTCAGTTGGAAATCTTGATGATCTTGATGATGAATATCTTTTGGGGTTGACTTGGGTTAACAACAGTGTACATGATGTCAATGCTGCGCTCAATAACCTCAACCTCCGCAGCGGTGGAATTTCGACTAATGCTTATGGCTTAGAAATGTCTTGGCGAGCAGCTAATTGGGTAACTATTAATGGGTTTGGCACATATGTTGATGGGAAACTAATTGGCTTAGGTGATTTGGAAATTTGGACTTATGGAGCTGCTATTGCTTTCCCTGATTTATTTAAGGAAGGCAGCCTAGGTGGTATTGTCGTAGGTCGGGAACCTTACATAAATGAATTAGATGTTCCTAGTGGCTTAAATCCTGGACTAAGAAATGATGATTCATGGCACTTTGAAGCGTTCTACAAATATCAAGTTACAGATAACATATCCATTACTCCTGGTGTAACTTTCATTACGAATGCTAACCGAAGCAATGATAGTGATGATTTCATTATTGGTACTATTAGAACTACATTTCAGTTCTAGTGGTTACTCCCTTCCCGCTAGAAGATTACCTATCTAAATTTGGCTATAAACTATATCCTGCAATAATTAAATGATTATA
>JAKQYG010000016.1 GCA_023356515.1 Trichodesmium sp. MAG_R04
ACTTTGCAAACTTATCTTTATAGATATTACTTTGAATATCTATCCGAAAATAACTAATTATAGTATTGACAATTTCATTTTGACAGTGCGCTATATATAGCGTACCTGCGTAAGTCCTGATTTAGTAATGTCCTAACCTTTGCTTCGACTGCTATAACCTGTTAGAATGCATATGTTGAAAAGTAGGCCAATGAATCCTTACATAAAAACGAAACACTAAAAATGGTGGAACAAAAAAATCAGAATTTACCATCTATTATTTACGCTGAAGTTTCTGTACGTTCTCAGAGTGGAGAGTCACTGTTGAAAACATCGGAGATAATTACCAGCAAGAATGTAGAGCGGTTTTATTCAGAACCTCAGTTAGTTAATGCCACCGCAGAAAAGTTGCGTATAGAAGGTTTTAATGTTTTATCCGAGGGACCAATAAGTATTACTATTGCAGCCCCACCAGAAGTTTATGAACGGGTTTTTCAGACTAATATTATTACTCAAGAAATTCCCATAATTAAAGGAGGAGTTTACCCAACAAAAGCAACATTTTTATCTGTTCCCAACGCAGAAATATCAGGCTTAATAGATTCCTCTGCTAGCTCTCTAACTAATTTTGTAGAAGGAGTGGCAATTAATGAGCCTGTGTATTATACCAACTCAGTTATTCCTCCAAAACCCAACTATTGGCATCTCAATGTACCAGATGATATCTGTCAAGGTATAAATGCTCATTCCCTTCATGACGCTGGTATAGAAGGGACTGGTATCAAGGTAGTCATGGTTGATTCTGGGTGGTATCGCCATCCTTTTTTTGAGTCTTATGGTTATCAAGGTAAGGTGGTGCTGGATGGGGGTGCAGTTAATCCAGAATTAGATGAAAATGGTCACGGAACTGGAGAATCAGCTAATCTGTTTGCTATTGCACCAAATGTTGAGTTGACAATGGTTAAGGCTAAGTCAAAAAAATCTGCATTGGTCAATTCAGTGGGCGCATTTAAAAAAGCAGTTTCTCTGAATCCAGATATTATATCCTGTAGTTGGGGTGAAGATCAAAAAGACCTTCCTCTTTCTGCCTTTGCTAAAGTAATGTCAGCTATAGTTTCAGATGCAGTAAATCGGGGAATTATTGTTATTTTCTCTGCTGGAAATGGGAGATGGAGTTTTCCTGGACAACACCCTGATGTAATTTCTGCTGGCGGTGTTTATCTGTCTTCTGATGGCAAGTTGGAAGCTAGTGACTATGCTAGTGGGTTTAGGAGCAGAATTTTTCCCCAACGAACTGTGCCTGATGTTTGTGGTTTAGTGGGCAAACTACCACGAGCAACTTATATTATGTTGCCAGTACAGCCAGGAAGTCTGATGGATGTTACTCGTGGAGCACGAAATATTGGCTATCCTTATGGAGATGAGACTTTGCCGAAGGATGGTTGGGCTGTGTTTAGTGGTACATCTGCAGCAGCTCCTCAGTTGGCGGGTATTTGTGCTTTGATGAAGCAGGTATATCCTCAAATTTCACCCCAACAAGCTCGGGATTTTCTGAAAAAAACTGCTCGTGATATTTTTACGGGGAAAAGTAGTTTGAGTACAGGAGGAAATCAGGCAAATATTGGTGTGGATCTGGCAACTGGGTCTGGTTTGGCTGATGCTTTTCAGGCAATAATGATGACAGCTAAGGCGATCGGTAAGACTATTTTAAATAGCACTCAATTAGCACAGCAACAACCAGAGAAATTTTTAGTTACAAATCAAATTCAAACAAAGGAGATTATTATGGACTCTATACTAAGATCAAAAATTGGTGATATTATTTGGGAATTTGACAAAGTTCTTCAGGAAATGATGGCTGACAATCCTCAGATGCCAAAAGTGGAACTCAGTATAAGTGACCTAAAATTTGTCAGTCGTTCACCATCAACAATAGCAGCAGCAACTCTAAGAAAGACATTGGAAGATACAACAAAAGATATAAAGTTACGCTTATCTGCCTCAGAAGGTCTTTTGAAAATAGGTTATTATCAGGAAGCAGTCTTGAAATTCCTGACTGACCCTAAGCAAGCATTGAAAGTGATAGACGAATCAATAAAAGATGAAAAGGAAAAGTCTGATTTGCACGATCGGGTATTTAAAGCTTTGGGGGAAATTTCTTCTGACAGTATTGATACTTATAGCAGTGGATTGGATAGTGGATGTATCTGTAGCAAAGGAGGCCAATGTGTTTCCTGCTACCCGTAAATCGAATAGCTCACGGGGTTACAATTAAGCTTAATGGTAGATATAGTAATAATTGGAGACAATAAATTGAATAATAATTCAATTAAAAAAGAAAGCTTATTCAGAATGAGGTAGCGATCGCCAATTCACTCTTATCCACCCAGGGCAAACGTATCTAAATCATGGAAGTTTCTACTGTTAAGACTTGTAGGAGTAATGAGTACAAGTACTCAGAAGCCTAGCATCCTTACCCTGTCAAAACTTTAAAATAAGATGCGTTTGCCCTGCACTACACCCCAACATTTCTCAATAAGCGTTTTCTTTTTGTTGAAATATTTTTCAACCCCTGAACGCAAATCCTTTTTTATATATAGCTTTCAACCAGCTTGTTACCCTGTAAGACAGAATAGTCTTCACTCTATTATTCACTAGAGACCATCTCATTCAATTTTTCTAAAACAAACTCGGGAATCATAAATTCTGCTTTTTTGTCTTCTTGTTTAGCTAAACAGCAATCCTGTACTGCTCGTAAAAATCCTTGTGTATCTTTTTTTCCGAGTTCGTCAGCTTGATCCAAAAAATAATCCCACTTCTGCTTATCGTCCTGATTTAAGTCTACAATATATAAGGCAGCCATATATTCAGCTAGAGGGTCTAGATAAAAACTAATTTGATTTTCAATAGGTCCTCTTTTAATAATTTGCAAATCTGCTTCCAAGTATTGTAGATCTTCTTCTGCTGGATATGCTTCTCCTTGCTCTTTTTTCAGTAAATCTAGCACATCATTACGCTTTGCTGTTTTTGGTTGATAGCTTTTCTTCAAACATTCCCAAGCTATTAAAAATGTATTTTTTTGTACCTTCCAATATAATTGCTCTTTGTTTTTGTTTTCTAGAAAATTATTTTTATTTGTTAATGAATTTAAGTATTTTAGCATCAAATCAGGAACGTCTCTCGGTAAACTATCTAAATTTTTATCAGCCTTATCTGTATCATCCTGAGTATTAATGATTAGATCTATGTAAAGCTTAACTAAAAGCACAGTAATTTCCTCTGGACTGTCTTCAAGATCCATTTTAAAGAGTTTCTCAATACCTTTTTTGATATCTTCTGTATCTTTATCCTTAAAACTATTGCTTTTACCTTGTCCTTCTAAGTAATCATTTATAAACTTTATAAGTCGATCTTTGTGACATTTACTAGGTATAAGTTCTTTTTTATTAATACTCATTTCATCGGTTCTGGATGTAATTACCAAAGCATTTGGAGAAAAAACTTGTAGTACGGATTGAAATTGTGTCTGAGTATTTTTGCTCTTTTCTGATAAACCATCTATAATAACTAATAGTCTTCTCTTTTTTAGTAGTTGAACTAATAATTCTGTAGAAATTAGTTTGTCAATCAAACCATTTAGTTTGTATTGAATAGCTTTAATAAACTTTTCTTTGCATTTTTCTACCTGCAAATCTAGCTGAAAATCTAGTTCATTTCGCAAGAAAATTGGCAACATTTGATGTTTGCATATTCTGTCTTCTGGTTCTTCAGACATTGCCCAGTTACCCAACTGATAAGCTAAACTTGTTTTTCCTAAACCACTTTCCCCCCAAATTAAGAGGCACTCCTTTTTTTCCTTAAAGTAATTCTGAAGATATTTTCCTTTGAAATTAGTAATTATTTTCTTATTCAAATTAACAGGAATAGAAATGTAAACCTTGAGTTTTATCTCTGTCTTTTTCTTCTCATATTCATGGCGAGCTGTGACAACTTTTGATTGAACCCAGGCATCAAGTACCTTGGGATGATAATGTAAGTTAAACAATAATCCTCTTAAAGCTGATATCTTAATTTCACCTACACCTAAAACATTAGGCAGAGGAATATCGGTATACTTTTCTAAAAATTCATCAATTTTTAGTAGCCATAAAGGTCGTATCCAAAAGAGAATAAAAATCAAAGGAAACCATAAAATAACGATAATTATTCCCCCCATCCTTAAAGGATATTTCTCAAAAATCTCCGTTATTTTTGGGATTGGTGGTAGTAAATCATTAATTTGAGTCAGAGCATTCCCGAGGTTATTTTCTATTTCTTCAATATTCTCGCCAGGATTTCCTAAATCATCTAAAATTTCTATAGCTTTTTCCAAGCCTTTTTTTGCATTCACTAGTTCTTCTCGAGTTTGGGCATTCACTAGTTCTTCTCGAGTTAAACTAACAACATGTAAGAGAAAATTTTCAGCAATCTTTTCTAGAGCATTAATTACATTTGGCGTTAATTTTTCATTATTACTTTTTAATGCCTTTTCTAAAGTAGAAACTGCTGACTGAACATCTCGACCACTCCGACCTAATGCTTCGGCAGCTGCCAATCTAGTTTGCCAATCATTATCTTGTTTAAGTGCAGCTTTGACTTTTTCTAAAGCTTGATCAAGAACATCAGAATCTATATTTCTTAGTATATCACTCAGATAGTCTACAGCTAGATTACGAACATATTGATTTGGGTCTTGTTGTACATCAATATAAGTTTGTATAGTTTTTAATTGGTATGGTGCTATTGTTTTTAACGCCCGAATACTTCCAACACGCACTTTTTGAGAAGAATCTGTCTTGGCAGCCTCAATTAAAGCATTAATAGCGTCTTTAGCTAATATACCCATATCCGCTAAAGAATAGGTAACATAATTACGAACCTCTTCATCTGTATCTGTCTTTAAAAGATTAATTAAAACAGCAATAACTTCCCTTCTTTTTCCTCCTAACTCTATCTTTCCCAAAGCTTCAAGAATAGCAAAACGAAGTTCTTGATTATCACTTTCTAGTGCTTGAATCATACCATCTATACCTATTTCTTCCTTCACTCGACGACTAGCTTCTAGATTATTCTGCTCTATGTCATCCCTTAACTGGTCAATATATGGTTGAATATTGGGAGCGATCGCCTCTTGCGACCAAGCATTTCTATTCATCAACAAAAGCAAAGAAATACCAATTAAAATAGCCCGTCCCACCCTAGATAAATTTAGACTGTGATACCCCATGATTAACTTCTCCAATTTCAATTAATCGATAATTTTATATACAAAACCTCTTAGCCATGTCTCTAAAAAATATAGTAGTTCCCATTACTTGCGTAGACATTCTTGCACTTCTCAAATTCAGTCACAGGGAAAATGTAGAGATAAATGGCCATTCCCTCCTACTTCTAACTTCTGCTATTATTTACCCCCTTGCCAAGGATGCCCAACCGTTGGACACTTAAGAATAAGAATATCATAGGCAGTGAGGTTCAACCGTGAAAAATGTACTAAGCATAATTCTAGGCGGTGGTGCAGGTACCCGTCTTTATCCTTTAACAAAACTACGGGCCAAGCCAGCAGTGCCCCTAGCAGGGAAATATCGTTTGATAGATATTCCTATAAGCAACTGCATCAACTCAGACATTCAGAAAATTTATGTTCTGACCCAATTTAACTCAGCTTCTCTAAACCGCCATATCACTCGCGCCTATAATTTCCCAGGTTTCAGTGAAGGTTTTGTCGAAGTTCTAGCAGCTCAACAAACTAAAGATAATCCAGAGTGGTTCCAAGGAACAGCAGATGCTGTCCGTAAATATATCTGGTTATTCAAAGAATGGGATATTGATTATTACCTAATTCTCTCTGGAGACCATCTTTACCGTATGGACTACCGAGATTTTGTCCAACGCCATATTGAGACCAAGGCAGATATTACCCTTTCTGTCTTGCCCATTGATGAAGCAAGGGCCTCCGAGTTTGGCGTAATGAAAATTGATGACTCAGGTCGAATTATTCAATTTAGCGAAAAACCTCAAGGTGATGCCCTCAAAGCTATGGCAGTTGATACTTCTATTTTAGGAGTTAGTCCAGAAATAGCTAAAGCACAACCTTATATTGCTTCTATGGGAATTTATGTTTTTAATAAAGACGTAATGATAAAACTTATAGAAGGATCAGGCTATACAGATTTTGGTAAGGAAATCTTACCAAATTGCGCTAAAGACTATAGTCTTCAAGCTTACCCATTTCAAGGTTACTGGGAAGACATCGGAACTATCAAATCATTTTATGAAGCTAATTTGGCTCTGACCCAACAGCCTCAGCCGCCCTTTAGCTTCTATGATGAACAAGCTCCTATCTATACTCGCTCTCGTTACCTACCTCCGACCAAGCTTTTGGACTGCCAAATTACAGAATCAATAGTGGGAGAAGGTTGTATTCTTAAAAAATGTCGGATTGACCATTGTGTATTAGGAGTGCGATCGCGTATAGAAGCTGACTGTATAGTTGAAGATTCTTTGTTAATGGGTTCAGACTTCTATGAACCTTTTGCCGAACGTCAACCTGGCCTCAAAAAGGGTAATGTACCTTTGGGTATTGGTACTCAAACGACAATTCGTGGAGCAATTATTGATAAGAATGCCCGCATTGGTTGCAATGTTAAAATAATTAATAAGGACAAAATAGAAGAAGCTCAACGTGAGGAGGAAGGCTTCATCATTCGCAGTGGTATTGTTGTTATCTTGAAAAATGCTATTATCCCGGATAACACAGTGATTTAGCAAATGTTTGAGTACCAGTAGTTCAGTTGCTTAGTAAGTAGGTAGGTAAAAATAAACGTTAAAATAAAAAATCGGAAAAAGAACCCAGAAAAAATTTCTAAACTGGTTCTCATGGTTTTGAATCTCCATTGCTATTTGACTGAACAATTAAATCCACCTACTTAATTATGGTCTGCTGAAAAAATCTTTTTAAGAAGCAGGGAAGTTGCTAGGGAAGTTGCATGCAGCTTCCCTAAATAAGAATAAGAAATGTATAGATGAGGTAGTCGGATATAGCAATTCTATTTGATTTATAATATTTTTCTGGTAGTTAGTAGTCAGTAGTTAATAGTCACAGTTTTCAGGGTTTTTAGCTCCAATTAAATATTAGAAAAATTATCACAATCAATTTAGGGCTGCTATATATTTGTCCCTTAATTTTTCTAGTATGGGACTGCCCAAAATACTAATTACTAAATATTCTGATTTTTCTAAATATTCATCTTTGCTTAGACTAAATTAAATGATATTTATTACTAAATTTTTCGTCATAAATGATGAAAATGACTGAAACAAACAAATTGATTACTAATAACTAAAAAAATTGGTACGGCAATTGCTATTAGTCTTTCAGGAAAAACCGAACTTTATCAAAACTTGACTTTTGATATACTAGTTAAAGTTAAGTACCTAAACAAAATTTTAACCCTCGCCTGATTTTATGTTAGATATACATCATAAGAGATTTAGCTTGACAAAATGTGTAATTAATTATGAGTACCTGCTTAAGTCGAACTTAATACCAACTTCTCTTGATTACTCACCAATATCAGAGAATAGAGAATAGTTTTTAGAGACAAAAAATTGTTAAAATCAAATATCTGGGTTTAAACCTAATAATATTTAATAAAGTGTAACCGTTGCCAGGCAATGATTTATGTTATGCTACTACACATTTAAGTTAGGAGCAATTGTGCTTTCTTAGTATGAGGAAGTTAATCAATTTAGTAAGCGCTGTACATATTTATAGATCAGTTCGTTCTTAGAAATTTATTTTTTCTACTACTAAAAACTATCTTATTACCTTCCAATTTTTCTGATATTTAATAGATATTATTTCAAATATTTAACTTTATGTTCAGATCTAAAATGTCAATTTCATCTCATTAGTAAACTAAAAAATAATCATAAATTAACATTAAGTAATTACTCAAAAATATAAGATAAGGAGAAGAATAAATGGCGACAACTGATTTTAAAGATTATTACTCAATCTTAGGTTTAACAAAAAATGCTAGTGCCGAAGAAATCAAAAAAGTTTACCGTAAGTTAGCTAGAAAGTATCACCCAGATATGAACCCTGGCGATCGCAAAGCAGAAGCTCGTTTCAAAGAAGTAAATGAAGCTTATGAAGTTTTATCAGATCCAGAAAAACGCAAAAAATATGATCAATTTGGTCAATACTGGAAACAGGTAGGCTCTAGTGGTAGTGGATGGCCCGGTGGAAGTAGAGGTAGTAACATTGATTTTGGTGAATTTGACTTTAATCAGTATGCCTCCTTTGAAGATTTTATCAACAGTTTATTGGGACGTAGTGGTCGCCCTGGTAGTAGTAATAGTGGTAATAAGCAAAATAAAACCTATCAAACCAATACAGGTTGGCCAAACGGGTTTAATAATGGTTTTTATGGCCCTTCTGGTTTTGATGGTCGTAAGTCGACAACGGCCCTAAATTTAGAAGCTAACATTACTCTGACTTTGGCAGAAGCTTTTCGGGGAACACAAAAACGTGTGGGTAGTGGAGAAGTTTCAATTCCTCCTGGAGTCAAATCTGGAAGTAAAATAAGAGTTAAAGGCAAAGGTCAACTGGACCCACATACTCAGCAAAGGGGAGATTTATACTTAAAGGTAGAAATTGAGCCTCACTCTTTTTATCAGTTTGATGGAGATAATTTACTTTGTGAAGTACCAATAACTCCTGATGAAGCTGTATTGGGTGCATCTATTGAAGTACCAACTCCTGATGGAATTGTCAATATTAATGTTCCTGCAGGTATTCGTTCTGGTCAATCTTTGCGGTTACGGGGTAAGGGATGGCCTAAACCTAAATCAGAAAAACGTACTGATCAGTTAGTAAGAATTATTATTACAGCTCCGAAAAATATTAATTCTCTAGAAAGAGAATATTATCAGAAAATTAAAGCTAATCGCACTTTCAATCCTCGCAGTCATTTAAAAAATATATCTCTTTAGTTAAGTTAATAGTATAAAACCACTTTTCAGTCAAAAGTCCTACAATTGACTTTTGACATCTTTAAAATACGTATTAGTAAGTTATAGTTTAGAACTTAGGACAGAAAAATAAAGGGATAGATATATCCCACTACCCCCTCTACCAATTCCCGGTTCCTCTTTATAGACGTTACATGCAACGCCCCTACTTCTAATCCTGGCAGATGTTAGGAGCTCATACCAATTTGATCAATTTTTGCTACAAAAGACTTTGTCAGCAAGCCCTAACTAGACACACAACAAATATTCAAAATTAATTAGTGTAAAAAATTTCCTGTTCTCGGAGTTGCTTCATAAAATACTCTTCCAGATTAAGCCTTTCCATATTCATCGTAATTAGTCTAGCTTTCATTAATCCCAAACTAACTAAAAATTCTTGAGGATCTCCCTGTAAATGGCCATGCCAAAAATTATTCTCAAATTCTAAATCTGGTATCCATTGTTTAAGTATCTGAAAATTACCATTTTTACCCCTAACATAATAATAGGCATCTTGTGTACCTAATATTTCATCCAAAGTACCGATACAAATTAATTTTCCTTCTGCAAGAATGGCTATTCTATCGCAAATTTTTTCCACATCTGATAAAATATGACTATTAAAAAAAATAGTCTTTCCTTGTTCTTTGAGAGAGGCAATGATTTCCCTAATTTGATAACGTCCCATTGGATCTAAACCTGACATAGGTTCATCTAAAAAAACTAATTCTGGATTATTAATTAAAGCTTGCGCCATACCAACTCTTTGCAACATCCCTTTAGAATATTGGCGTAGTTGTTTTCTAATAGCTGTTGATTTAGATAACCCAACTAAATCAAGTAACTGAGAAATTCTTTGTCTTTGTATTGATTTAGATATTTCAAATAATCCCGCTACAAATTCCAAAAATTCCCATCCAGTTAAGTAATCATAAAAATAAGGATTTTCTGGTAAGTAGCCGATTTTTTCTTTAACTGAGCGATCGCCTATTGGTTGCCCTAACAAAATTCCTGACCCAGTTGTAGGGCGTACAATTCCCAGTAAAGTTTTGAGTAGGGTAGTTTTTCCTGCACCATTCTGCCCCAAAAGTCCAAAAGTTTCTCCTTGATAGACTTTTAAATTACAGTTTTTCAGAGGCTCTATTTTTTTATTCATCCAAAAGCCAGTACGGTATAGTTTACATAAATTAGTAGTTTCTATAACTGGCAATTTTTCTGGTGTGTTTGCTTTATTGGAAACATTGACAACAGGTTCCATAAAGATTTAATTTATATATTTTAATGTTTTATTCTTTAGCATAAACTAAATCTGAACCTAGAAACCTGAACTCAGAAACCTAGTTTTTTATAACTTTTCAAATACTAGAAATAACTTAATAAAAATTAAAATGTTAGAGACTCTAGATTTAGATCTTTCCCTGGACAAAGATACCTATAAAAGGCAACTAGAAGTACTTATGCGACAGTTGCGATCGCTACAAAATAATTGTTGGCAAAAGAAATTACCCATACTAATAGTATTAGAGGGTTGGGCAGCAGCAGGTAAGGGCGAGAACGCTCTAGTTAAACAAATAGTAGGATACATGGACCCAAGAGGATTTGTCGTTCATCCAATTTGGCCCACTACAAAACAAGAAGAGCAATATCCTTTCCTATGGCGGTTTTGGCAAAAAATTCCCAGAGCAGGACAAATTGCGATATTTCATCATAGTTGGTACACCCATGTCCTAGAAGACCGATTATTGAAAAATATTTCAGAAGGGGACATACCAATAATTATGCGACAAATAAATGCTTTTGAACGTCAGATGGTAGATAATGGAGCAGCGATCGCCAAATTCTGGATTCATCTGAGCAAAAAAGAACTAAAGAAGCGCTTAAAACAAAGTGCCGCCGATCCTTTAAGAGCTTGGCGAGTCAAAAGTCAAGACTGGCAACAAGCTAAAAATTATGAAAAATATACTGCCTTTGCAGAGGAAATGCTGATTCATACCAGCACAGAATTTTCTCCCTGGACCTTAGTTGAAGGAAACTCTCAACGTTGGGCAAGAGTAAAAGTCCTTACAGAAATGGTCTCAATATTGACTCAAGCTTTAGACCAAATACATATTAGGGCGCCACGACCAAATAACCCTCTTCAAGAACAACTCAAACACACTGAACAAGATTTTTTGGCTCAGGTAGATTTAACCCAATCTTTATCTTTACAAGAGTACAAAAAATCCTTAAAAAAGCAGCAAGAACTTTTGAGTAAACTGCAATTAAAAATATATAAACATCAATTACCAGTCCTGATCGTATTTGAAGGATGGGACGCTGCTGGTAAAGGTGGGACGATTAAGCGGTTGACTGATAACTTGGACCCTCGTAACTATATAGTTAATGCTTTTGCTGCACCAACAGAAGAGGAAAAAGCCTATCATTATCTTTGGCGCTTCTGGAAAAAGTTGCCGGAAGCTGGAACAATTGGTATTTTTGACCGCAGTTGGTATGGCCGAGTATTGGTGGAGCGAGTGGAAGGGTTTGCTACAGAATTAGAATGGCAATGTGCCTATCAAGAAATTAACGAGTTTGAGGAACAATTGATCACCGCAGGTTATGTTTTGGTTAAATTTTGGTTACATATTAGTCAGGAGGAACAGTTAAGACGGTTCAATGAGCGACAAAACGACCCATATAAGCAGTATAAACTTACTGAAGAAGATTGGCGTAATCGAGAAAAGTGGCAAGTTTATGAAGTAGCTGCAAATCAAATGATTCAGTGTACAAGCAGACCAACCGCTCCTTGGACTTTAATTGCGGGTGATGATAAACGTTATGCTCGTGTTAAAGTAATCCAAACAGTGACAGAAGCAATTAATTATCAACTTAAGTTTCGCTAAAACCAGTTGATTTTTATTTTTATTTATGGGTAATGCTTGATCAACAAAATTAGTTGAATAAGTAAAAAATTCCAATTTTCTCAGGAAAAAATTAAAAAATTATGCTGATAATTTTAACAAGAATAGTATTTTGTATACTATTAATTTGGGTAATTAAATCACTTTGGGAAAATGCAGGTGGCGATAAGAGAAACTTAATTTATTCGTTGATCCTGGTATTTTCAATTCTTCTATTAATATTGGCATTTTATGCACCAGATAGTCCCGTGGGAGCTGCTGTTTTCAGATTTCTGGCTTTTGCATTTAAACCACTTGGTTGTTCAATTATATTGTTGCTTTATGCTACTACTCTAATATCGGGTGGAGCCATAAAGAGTCCAGCACCAACATTAATTATTACAGCATTAATAGTTCTGATAATTTCTAGTTCACCAGTATTTGCTGTATGGGCAGCTCAACAAGTAGAAGAAGATGCAATAGAGGTTGTTTCTACTTCGTCTTGTTGTAATGAAAAAGCAGATGCAATTGTATTATTAGGTCAAGGAACAACTCAACCAATAGTAACTGATAGAATACAAATTCAGCTAACTAAAACCGCGGAGCGAATTACCTATGCTGCTGAATTATATAAAAAAGGATTATCTCCTTACATTATTGTTAGTGCTGGTCCAAGAATTGGAGAAGATGTTAATACAGTTGAAGCTGAAGATATCAAAAGAGTTTTAGTTTTATTGAATGTTCCGGAAACTGCTATTATTATTGAACCAAATAGCTCTACAGTACATGAAAGTGCTATTCAAACTAGTGAAATTTTAAATAGAAGAGGTTTAGAATCTAAAGTTATTCTTGTTACTTCTGCTATTCAAATTCGTCGTGCTAGTTCAACTTTCAGTAACCTGGGTATTAAGGTTATCCCAGCCCCCACAGATTTTAATACTATTAATCCTTATGAAGATTCTTCCTATCGTTTTGTACTAGCAGATTTTCTTCCTAATACAGAAGCACTTGTACTAACTACTGAAGTTTGGGAAGAATATTTGGCATTATTTTATTACTTCTTGCGTGGTTGGTTAGCTCCTAGTTTATAGATGAATATTTTCAGCATTCATATATTAGCTATTAATGTCGCTAGATTAATAATAACAAGATTTATTCTTAATTACTGAGCTTAAACCATTTTTTTATTTTATAAAAGTTTAGGTTATGCCCTACTGAAAAAAACTTTTTGAGAGATGGGCATTTTTATTTGCTTATAAAGTTATATATAGCCTTTCTGAATGGGATGTGAACATATAGCAATCCTAATTTTATTTATGTCAAATTAGGTCAAAAATTTTACTACTTTTTGAGAATATGTTTGGAGATAATTGTTGATAAGTAGAACTTTCAGAGTATTAAAAAATTAACAATAAAGGATGATATAGCCGTCGAATATTGTCTGTAGACATAGCTAAATACTAAAACTCACTCAGAGATAACTTATGACTTGCGAATAGCACTATACCTAACTAGGGCTTGCTGAAAAAGTCTTTTTCAGGAGTAGGGAACCCATCCCTAACATCTCCCAGAATGAGAAGTAGGGACTTTGCATGCAACGTCCCTACAGAGGAACAGGGAATTGGTAGAGGAGGCAGTAGGATATATTTGTCCCTTAATTTTTCTACCATGAGAGATTCCAAAATACTAACTTTTTGAGCTCTCCAGACCGAAAACTAGACACTTTTTTCAATTTTAAAAATGCTAAAACCTTTATGTGTCAATAAACCTTAATTACTATGGCTAAATCTTCCCAATTACGACTCCAAACATTAGCCTCCTACTTACGTCCTTATTGGCAAAAGTCTTTGTTAGGAATTTTCTCCCTACTTATAGTTAATGCTTTAGGAATCTATATTCCTAAATTAATCAGTCAAGCTATAGATAACTTGGAGGTAGCAACTGAATTTAATGAATTCTTATACTATGTGCTGACAATTGTAATTTTTGCCTCCATTATGTGGGTAATTAGAGTACTTTCACGCATACTCATATTTGGAGTGGGGCGACAGGTCGAATTTGATCTTAAACAAAAAATTTTTAATCGACTATTAAAACTAGAACCATCCTACTTCAGTAATAATACAATTGGAGATTTAATCAACCGTGCCACAAGTGACGTTGATAATATTCGCAGACTATTAGGCTTTGCAGTATTAAGTATTAGCAATACAATTTTTGCTTATGGTTTAACCATACCAATTATGCTTTCTATTAATGTGCGGTTAACTCTCTTAGCAATTTCTGTTTATCCTATTATGCTAATACTGGTAAAAATATTTAGTAATAAACTGCAAAGTCAACAATTAGCTGTGCAAGAAGAGCTTTCTAATATGACTGATTTGATTCAAGAAGATATGAATGGTATTTCTCTAATCAAAATATATGCTCAAGAAGAAAATGAAAGACGAGCTTTTAGTAAATATAATCAACGACTTTTAAATGTTAATTTAGACTTAGCAAGAACTCGTAATATTCTTTTTCCTCTCCTAATTAGTTTGGCAAGTTCAAGCTTATTAATATTACTAGTTAATGGGTCAAGCTACTTAGAAACTGGTGAATTAACAGTTGGCAATTTTGTCGCCTTAATTATTTATATTGAGCGTTTAATTGTACCTACCGCATTATTAGGTTTTACAATTACTGCTTATCAAAGAGGAGAAGTAAGTATTGACCGCATAGAAGCTATTCTCACAGTTGAACCAAAAATCAAAGACTATAAATCACCTCTAACTTTTCCACAAGTAGTACAAGGTTCGATAAAAAGTCAAGGATTAACATACACCTATCCAGGTAGTACAATACCAGCTTTAGATAACATTAATTTTCTGATTCAACCAGGAGAAACTATTGCTATCGTCGGTCCTATTGGTTCGGGTAAATCAACTTTAGCAAATACATTACCTAGACTTTTGAATATTGATATTGATCAATTATTTATAGATGATTATGATGTGCATAAATTAAGATTAGAAGATTTACGCAAGATGATCGCCTATGTTCCCCAAGAAAGTTTTCTTTTTAGTACAACTATTAAAAATAATATCTGTTATGGAGACCCAGCAAAAGAACAAAAAGAAATAGAATTTGCTGCTAAACAAGCACAAATTCATACAGAAATTCTCAACTTTCCACAACAATATGAAACCATAGTCGGAGAAAGAGGGATTACTTTGTCAGGAGGACAAAGACAGAGAACAGCATTAGCAAGAGCATTATTAGTTGATGGGCCAATATTAATTTTAGATGACGCACTTTCCAGTGTCGATAATGAGACAGCAACCAATATTTTGCAAAATTTATCTATAGGAACTAAAAAGAAAACTGTAATTTTTATTACTCATCAAATGTCTGCTGTTGCTGCTACTGCTGATAGAATTTTTGTGATGCATAAAGGTAAAATTGTTCAAGCAGGAAATCATGTAGAATTATTAGGAAAACCAGGTTTATATCAGTTACTTTGGCAGCAACAAAACCTGAAAAAGCTCTCAGCATATGATTGAAAAAAAATATCCAAGTAACAAGTATTTAAAAAATTAAGCGTTCATTTTTTCAACTCTTACCTATTGCTTGTTTTCTATCCCTCAATTTCAACAATATTTCATCATGTACTTCCCGTGTAATAGGATATAAATAAGCTAATAATAATCCAACTATTAAAAATATAGTAGGCAAGGGAGCGATCGCCACCCGAACCGCTAAAAGTGCTGACTCTGGTTGAGTAGGTGGAGTTTCTCCAGGAATAGTTTCAACAAATCCAGCAATCTCTAAAGCCACTCCCACTAGAAACAACCCGATAGCTAATCCTATCTTTTGCAAAAAAACCATAAAAGAATAAAAAATCCCTTCCCTTCTTTGCCCTGTATTTAACTCATCTAAATCAATAACATCTGGTATCATTGACCAAGGAACTAAATAAGCTGTTGATACTCCAAAACCTGCTATTACTGCCAAAAAATACATTAAACCAACTTGTCCTGGTTGGGTGAAAAATAATCCACCCTGAGCAATTATCCATAAACAAACACCCATAAAATAAACTACTTTTTTACCAACTTTTTTACTAATAAAACTCCAGATAAATAACATAATTAAAGCAGTACCTTGCACAACTATCGCAACTTTTGGAAAAGTCGTTTCTGGTAGCTGCATCCAGTCAATTACAAAGTAAGGCAAAATTGAAGCCGTTAATTGTACTCCTAACCAAGAACACAAATAAATTCCAATGACAAATATAAACGGACGATTACTAAAAGCCACACGAATTTGTTCAACTATTGGTAAATTAGTATTATTATCTTCTTCCTGTTTTGTATTATTAGAATGTGTTCGATCGCGAGTACCAAAAAAACACCAATAAATAGGTAAAACAGCAATTATTGCACAGACTATACCTAATACTAAATATTGTTGAATAGGATTATCTTTAAAAATAGAGAAAATTAATTGAGCAATAACCAAAGAAAGAATACTACCACCAATAGAAAATGCAAACCTAAAACTATTTAAACTTGTGCGTTCATGAAAATCTTGTGTTAGTTCTGGAGTTAGGGCAGCGTAGGGTAAATTAACAACAGTATAAGCAATATTGAATAAAATAGCAATTACTACATAATACCAAAATAAAAAAGACTGATTTGTGGTAGGAACTATCCATTGTAAAAAGAATAACACTCCGAAAGGAATAGCACCAAAAACCATCCAAGGATAACGTCTTCCCCAAGGATGAACAGTGCGATCGCTCATCACTCCAATTATTGGGTCATTAACAGCATCAGCAATTTTCCCAATCATCAAAATACTACCTGCGATACCAGCAGGTAAACCAGCAACATTAGTGAAGAAATATAATAAGAAAAATACCTGGATATTAGCACAAATAGCAGGACCTAAATCACCAGCACCATAAGCTATTTTTGTCCAGAAATTAAGCTTTTCAGTTTGTAGAGAATGATTATTCATAAATTCGTTTAGTTAGTTTTTTTATCTCAACCTTGGTTGAAGACCCGCGCTTTGTTATATACCTCGTTCAGAGAAAAAAACTTCTAAATTCTAAATTTTAGCTTACTAATACCCATTTTAAATGAGTATTAGCTATGCAAGGCCGTTTCATTCTCAAATTTGGCGATCTTCTAACCTATGAATTAAAGGCAGTTTTATCTCTGAAAATATCTAATTTTCATCGAAAACACTTTTGTAGTATATTTGTGGTGCTAAATGTTGATTTTATATTCCTAACCTGAAATGGTTAGTGACGCGTCAAGCCTTAAATGTTAATTTAGGAAAATAATATGATGCTAATTTTTCAAGGCTTTTAGCTCAAAAATTTATTCAAATACTTAAAGTCGCCAGCTTATGGGCAAGGCTTTAAACCCTATTTTTCAGTAAATTCAGTTTACATAAGAGGTTGATTAAAACAGGACTTACGCAGTACTACCATATATAGTGCATTATTAACAATAAATTCAGAGATTTAGACTACAAGTAGTGCCTTTACGTAAGTCCTGTAAAAGTTTAAGGCAGAAGGGTTAGAAGAATTTGGATAAATTAGTTTTCATGGTTTGGATGTGGTATGACTGTAAACTCTGCGCAAGTCTCAGTGATGTGAAAAACAATAATCATGAAAAAAGCAGTTTATCATTTCATTGCACAAGTTATTATCAAATTCAAAAGCTGAAATCAATAAACCAAAGTACCAAAATTCCTAATACACCAATTCCGAGCAGAATAGTGACAATATAAGATTGACCTTTACCAGATACTCCGTACTTCAAACCTTGTCCGCTAAAAATAGTTGCCAAACCAACTAAATTAACTATTCCATCAACAATATAACGATCAATCCAAGCATTTAACTTTGAGAGTTGACTAACCGCAAAAACGATAGTTACATCATAAAAGCGATCCACATAAAAATCATAAGCAAGCAAGTCTTGAGTAAAACGGAAAGGAGCTTGTATAGGCCGAGACCAAGTTCTACCTAACTTCATCGTACTACCAAGAACAATACCAAACAAACCAGACGTTATCAACAAAATGACAATAGCCAAATTCAGATAACCCTGGTCAGGCAAAAGTGATAACCTTTGCATTATAATCGGAGCTAACAGAGTAACAATAGTTAACGATACCATTGGCACAGCCATAAGCCAAGAAACTTCTGGTGATCGTTTAGTTTTAGCCTGAGGATCACCCAAGAATACCAAACGGAAAACACGAGTTAAATTTAAAGCACTCAGAAAATTAACCAATAATAAAATAGGTACTACCCAAGGATTGATAACCCAAAAATGAGCCAAACCTTCTTGCAATGCCCAGAAACCACCCAAAGGTAACAACCCCACTAAACCAATAGTTCCTACCAAAAAAGAAGTAGTAGTTACAGGCATTCGAGACCCTAAACCACCCATTTCCGTGAGGTCTTGACTATTAGTCGTTAATATTACACTGCCAACACTCATAAACAATAATGCTTTAGCAATACTATGGGCCAATAGTAACAATAAACCAAAAGATGTCCATTGTGTACCAACAGCGATGAAAACTAATCCTAGATAAGCGCTTGTAGAATGAGATAAAGCACGCTTCATATCAATTTGAGCTACAGCAACTAAAGAAGCTCCCACCGCAGTTACAGCTCCAATCACTACTAATACGTCTAGAGCTATGGGAGCAATAACTAGAATTGGCTGGATTTGGATAAGTACATAAGCTCCAATAGAAACCACCACAGTGTTTCGCAAAATAGAAGCAGGGTTCGGACCTTCCATAGCTTCATCTAGCCATAGATGTAGAGGAAATTGAGCACATTTACCTATAGGTCCAGCAATTAGACCTAGGCCTAACAAATTGGCCGTTATGGGAGAGAGTTCTACTCTTTCGGCCCATTCATATAAATCAGAAAAGTTCATACTTCCAGCCAGAGCTGAAATAGCAACTACCCCCATTAGCAGCAAAACATCTCCCACTCGCTTCGTTAAAAAAGCATCTCTGGCTGCTGTTACTACTAAAGGTTGAGCATACCAAAAACCAACTAATAAATAGGTAGAAAGAGTCAGCATTTCTAGTAAAGCATAGGAAAAAAATAAAGAATCACTGATTGTCAAGCCACTTATTGCTGCCTCAAAAAATCCCATTAGACCAAAAAATCTCGCTAATGCCCAATCTTTTTCTAGATATCCCAAAGCATAAATTTGGGCCAATAAGCTCAGAGCTGTGATAACATCCATAGCCCCAACAGTTACTGACGATATGTTTAAGGCAAAGGATAGATTTAGGTCTGCAACTTGTAACCAGTTAAATATTATTTCTCGTGGCTCCTGATTCCAGAAAGCTTTATAGACAACAGAACCATGAATAAAGGCCAATAATGTCATCAACAAATTAAAATAAGCTGCTGGCCTTGGCCCAGTCTTCTGGATAAGTCCTGTTGACCATGGTAGAGTTGAAATTGCTCCAACTAAACCATAAAAAGGTATCCACCAAAAGTGTTCAGTGAGAAACTCGATCATTATATTTTTTTATCGATAAAATAAATTGGGTCTACAACCTCATAAACTATATATAGTTATCTGCCAAAACGATTTTGTCGATAACTTTTTCTAATACCTCCCCCCTTTTTTTTCTGGACCTTTAGGTTTATTTACACCAAAAATGGTTTCAAGCCTAGTCTTAGCAGGGGAAATACCTAAAAGAACTAAAAATAGCTGAAATAAGTATATTAAAAAAACGGTCGATTCTAGGCCAAAATATTACGGTACAAAGTTTGGACCTTATTTTTAACCTATTTTTGCCAAAAGTCCATTTAAGCTATTCCTGATCAGGGACTTCTGAAAACCTTAAAGATACTTATAAAGCATAGCTTTTTAAGGAAGTTAGGGAGTATCAAAACTGTCAATAATATCTTGACAGACCGCTAGAGAGGAAAGTAAACTAACTACTGGAAAGCAGGTAAGCATAGCTATCATCAAAGTAATAAAAAAATGTAGAATTTATAGTTGGAACTCGAGGATCTCTGAATTTATAGGTTAAGTCCAAATATTTTAATCTTAGAAAATTTATTTTTATCAATAGTTGCAATTATAAATTATGATGATAGCTGATATTGTCAACGATGCCATGTTTCTCTATGCTGTTAAAGCATAGCATTTGATAGATTTTGATTGTAAAAATGCGAATTTTCTTCAAAGCTATCTAGAGACAATACTGGCCTCAATGCTTAAGTTAACTTCTGTCGATAGGAGATATAAATAATGCCAATTGCTGTGGGAATGATTGAAACCAGAGGCTTTCCAGCAGTAGTAGAAGCTGCTGATGCTATGGTTAAAGCAGCTAGAGTTACCCTAGTGGGTTATGAAAAAATAGGTAGCGCTCGTGTAACAGTAATTGTCCGAGGAGATGTTTCGGAAGTACAAGCTTCTGTCGCAGCGGGAATAGAATCAGCTAAAAGAGTTGATGGTGGTGAGGTTGTATCAACTCATATCATTGCTCGTCCCCACGAAAACTTAGAGTATGTCTTGCCAATTCGATATACTGAAGAGGTAGAACAGTTCCGAACTTATTAACCTAATTATTGGAAGCAGTTGAGGC